>NZ_JBEPCJ010000009.1:0-176391 GCF_040299565.1 Spirillospora sp. NPDC000708 | reverse complement strand
AGGTTCTTCTTCGTCGATGAACCCATCTACCGGAGACCTCACTACTTAGAGATCACGACACACCGTCACACACCCGACTTCGAGACACGGCCTAGGAGGAGTCTGGCCCTGCCCCGCGTCTGGGCACGTTCGTTGCGCGGGGTCATCGTCCGGACATGGGCGGAACGATCAACCCGCGGCGTGGAGTCGACCGCGCGGGTCGTGGAGGGCCTGCGCGCCAGCGGTCAAGGCCGGGCCCGGTCGGCTTTGACGATCTTCGCGTTGATCGTCTTGGCCAGTTCCGGTTCGACGACAGTGCTCTGGAAGCGGCCGAGGGCGCTTCTGTCGTCGTCGAGATCAAAGGCGGTGGATCTGCCGCCGTGCCTTACGTGCAGCTTGCGGCCGCGCAGTGCGGTCGTGGAGTAGGCCTGCAGGAGGTCGAAACTCACGTCATAGGCCAGCTGGCCCTTTCGGCAGGTCATGGGCTGGCCCATGATCCCCGCCGCGCAGTTCTCGGCGCCGAGGGCGCCGGGCACGTCATTCCGGTGGGAGACCAGGTTCGACCAGTTCATGTCCACGACCTCGGGACGCGCGTCGATCTCCTCCGCCACTCCGATGACGACCCCATGCAGCCCGGGCAGCTCGAACTTGTACGTACAGCCACCACGTGGCGCGGTCAGGGGGCCGCCTGTGGCGTCGAACGCGTTCATCGTGCTCAGCCTGACCTCGCCGCCCGTCCTCTGGATCCGGACCGCCTGCGGCAGGACGGCCCGGATCTCCGCGTCGCTGAGGAACGCGCACGCGTCCGGCCAGCCGGTTCCGTCGACGAAGCCGTCCGGCCGGCCGACCGTTCCCGGGTCGATGCGCGTGGCGCCCGGCTTGGCGGTTCCGACCAGCAGCGGTGGCGCATGCTCGGGCTGTTCCGGAGCGCACGCCCTCCAGGCGACGAACACGACCGCTCCGATCAGCGCCAATGCCACCAACTGGCAGCCCCTGCCCACGCTCCCCACCTGAGATGGGCCCGGCGTTCCAGCCGCACTCATCCGCGCTGCTCCCTCCGTAGCGGCATGGTGACGATGATGCCCATCCGCGATTACAAAGCGCTTACGGTCAATGGTCAGGGTCATGGTGGACGGGTCCGCCAGGTGCGCACCGTCTCGACGGTGGAGGCGATCAGCGGCCGGGAAGCCACGATCGCCCGGTGCCATGGACGGACCCCACCACCTGGTTCGAGCAACTGCCCGCCTGCTGCCTGGGGCTACGGGCATGCTGCTCACCGGTCCGCAGCGGCACGTGCTGCAGGTGAAGACGCACTACCGCCCCGACTGGGGCCTGCCCGGCGGTGTCGCGGAGGACAACGAACCGCCGCACCTGGCATGCGCCAGGGAGATCTACGAAGAAGTGGGACTGGCCCGTCCAGCCGGCCCGCTCCTGCCCGCCGACAGCGTGGCGACCGGGCTCGTTCACCTCCCGCGCCCCGGTGGGGGCTTGGTCTCGACGGCGCGCCTTCCAATGCCGATCACCGTGATCGGTGGCCGCCTGTGAGAAGTACGGAGGGGCGTTCGCCGCCGTTGGGCTCGGGGTTGGAGTCCGCGACCACGAGGGTGCCGTAAGCCCCTCCAGCCAGCGTCGGGAAACCGGCGCCCTCGAACATCGGAAGTTCCTGCTGCCCTGCGTCCCCACCTGTCGCACTGAAGGTGAGCACCTTGATCGGACGCGGCTCCTTCTCGATGACGCGCACCTGGCCGGCGATCACCATGCCGGCTTGCAAGACGACCGAGTCGCCGAGTTCACGCCGCCATAGCAGTCGCCCGTCGATGGCGCGGTACAACGCGACCTTCCCGCCTTCCTGGTCGGTGACCACCACCAGGCCGGCGGCCGCGGTCACGGCGTCCGGCCCGCCCGAGGACGACCATTGGTCGACACGCCACAACGGCCGTCCCGACCGTGAGTCGATCAGCCGGTAGCCGTGACTTCTCACGTCGCCGTCCTGCTTGTCCTGCAGGAGCTCGTGGTCCCCGGCCGGTAGCAGCGAACCGCCGGGGAAATGCTCGAAGCCCTGGAGCGGCTGACCGGACGGGGCGAGCAAGGTGCTGTAGGTGTAGTCCGCCGCTTGGCCGCCGTACTCCAAGCAGTCGACGTCCAACGACAGCAACCCGGTCTGGACCTCGATGCCGTCCTGCACCGCGTCCCGGTAGAAGCAGTTTCGAGGCGCCTGCCGCGTCCACGCCCGCCGGCCGGACGCGGCGTTGTAGGCATCGACTTCGCGGTCCTGGACGGCGGCCACGAGCAGGCGCCCGTCCGGGCCGGTGAGCCCGCCGGCCTCGACGTGCACCTTCTCGGTGCTCATGAGGTGCGCGGCCGCGGACCGGTTCGGCAGCTCGACATGCGTGCGGTGGCCGGACGGCACGTCGACGACGGTGAGACGGCGGTCGCTCCACACGACGGCGACGCGCCTGCCGTCCACCTTCCACACCGAGGCGACGCTCACCCGCCCCGGCCTGCTCAGGTTCCACCACGTGCGGCCGCCGGCCAGGTCGACGGCCCGCACCCCCCGACCGTGCTTCTCCACCACCGCGCCCGCCGCGAGCACCGGATCCACGACGTCCCCGAAGTACCGCGCCCCCTCGGACGGCACGTCGTCCACCGCCTTCGGCGGCGCACCGTGCAGACCCGTCATGCGCTCCCAGGGGCTGAACCACCACAGGCCCGCGCCCGCCAGGAGCACCACCGCAAGGACGCCCCCCAACGCGGCGATCGTCCTCGCCGGCCATCTGCGCCGTGGCGTCCGGACGGGCGCGGACGCCGGCCCGGCCACCGCGGACGGGGACTGCTCGTCCTCATCCATGAGAAAGGCTCCTTCCGGTCAGTTCCGTCGAGAACGGTACGGGAGACCGCGTGCACCGGCATGGTCGTCGGACGACCGCACTCGTCCCTTCATCGGACAGGTCGATCGGCGTTTCCGGAGTCACCCGGCGATACGCCACGCCGCGCGTGGAAGCCCGGACCACGGGGATGGCCCCGACTTCACCGACCCGGGGCCTGTCCACTCGGTTGGTCAGGGCGGCGAACTTGCCGGGCTGGTAGGAGCTGCTGGGGTCGCGGACGACCACATTGAGGCGCTTGTCGGCGTTGATCGGGGTGATCAGGGAGAGCAGCGCGGGAGGTTGCCTCGAGCATCGCGGAACTTGAGGTGGCGATCCCAGTCTTCGTTGTGGCAGGTGAGGGGTGCGGTCGCTTATCGGCGCGCGGTGGGTGTCGTGACGAAAGGCCGCCTTCGGGTTTATGCGTGGGGCGGCCTTCCAGTTGGTGTGTCTGCGGGTTGCGGTCAGGTGATTCGGAGGATGGTCTTGCCGCGCGCGGCACCGTTGGCGAGTCGCTCGATGGCCGTGTCGAGGTCGGCCGGTTCGTATTCGGCGGTGATGTCGATGTGGACCTGGCCGTCGGTCAGGAGCCTGAAGGCCTGGTGAGCGCTGGCGGCGAGGCGTTCGGGGTGGGTCTGGCTCAGTAGGTTGCTGTTGTAGGTCAGCAGGGATTTGCCCTGCGTGAGCAGGTCGTTGGCGGAGACTTCGACGGGCTCGAAGGTGGCGATGTTGCCGTAGACGACCAGTCGGCCGTGGGGGGCGAGGCGTTCCAGGCTGGCGTGGCGGGTGGGGCCGCCGATGGGGTCGAGGATCACGTCGAACTGGTCGTCGGCGAGTGCTCGGGGGAACTGCTCGCGCATCAGCACTTGGTCGTAGCCGAATGGTGCGGCGTAGTCGGCCCGGTCCTGGTTGCTGACGATGCCGACGATTGCCGCGGCTCCGGCGGCCTTGGCGAACTGGGCGGCCAGGGTGCCGACGCCGCCCGCGGCGGCGTGGATGAGCACGCGGTCGCCGGGCCGTACGCGGGTGACGGTGTTGATCAGGTCGTAGGCGGTGGGGGTGATCCAGCCGAAGCCTGCGGCGACCCGTGGGTCCAGGCCGGTGGCCTCAAGGGTGAGCACGGCGGGTGCGATGACGACTTCGGCGTAGGCGCCGGCGCTGGTCAGCGCGGTGACCGGTGTGCCGATGCGGGCCGGGTCGATGCCGTCACCGACTGCGATGATGTGCCCGGCGGCTTCGAAGCCGGGGACGAACGGGCGGGGCACGGGGAAGTGGCCATTGCGGACCAGCACGTCGCCGTACTGGATTCCAGCGTAGGCGACTCGGATGGCCACCTGGCCGGGGCCGGGGGTGGGCTCGTCGAGGTCGGTGAGGTGGAACCGGTCGTCGGTGCCGAGCACGACAGCCTTCATGATTGAAGCCTCCTGAGTTGACTCAGTATCCTGATAGTCGACCACGGTAGGAGTATCAGGATGCTGAGTCAACACAGTGAATTGTGAAAGTGGTGTGTGATGGCGGAGATCCCGGTCGAGGAGTATCTGTGCACCCGGATCAGGCGCACCGAGCAGGCGCTGATGGGGCACCACGAGGCGGTGCTGCGCAGGCACGGGCTCACCATGACGCAGTACACGGTGCTGCTGGTGCTCGTCCGTGAGGGCGGCATGTCCGGCGCCCAACTCGCCCGTGCCTGCGGCGTCACCCAGCAGACCATGGCCACCGTGCTCACCGGCCTGCAGAACAAGAACCTCATCACCCGCGAGCCGTCCCCTGTGCACGCCAAGGTGATGATCGCCAACCAAACCGCGGCGGGCCGCGAGCTGCTGGACCGCGCCTACCAAGAGGTGATCGTGCTGGAGCGTGCGCTCACCGATGCGTTCACCCCCGCCGAACACGCCGCCTTCTGCGAACTGCTGGAACGTGCGACAGCCATCTTGATCGAGCAGACTCCGCGGTCCTCTTCCGCGTCCGGGACCAAGCCCGCCACCTGAGCTCCCTCGACGGTCAGGTCACTGACCTGCGGCCCTCACCGCTACCAGGGTCACTGGCAACGTGCCGGTCGAGTGAGGCGCGCAGTTGCTTGAGGACCCCGGAGGCCAGCGGCGCGCGCCTGCCCGTGACGGTGTTCGTGCACAGCAGCGGCTTCGTGGCGGGCTCCACCCGTTCGGAGATCTACGACGGCGCCGCCTTCGCCCGCGACGGGGTCGTCCTTGTGACGCTGAACTACCGGCTGGGCGTCCAGGGCTTCCTCGATCTGCCCGGAGCGCCCGCCGGCCGCGGCCTGCTCGACGTGATCGCCGCTCTTCGCTGGGTGCGGGAGAACATCGCCGCTTTTGGCGGCGACGCCGACCGCGTCACGCTGCTCGGCCAGTCCGCGGGCGCGACGACCGTGGGCGGCGTGCTGACCTCGCCCGAGGCCGGGTCCGCCGGTCGGCGGCGGCTGTGCCGGCGCGCGATCGTGCAGAGCGGCAGCGGCCTGGGCGCCTTCACACCCGAGCAGGCCGCCCGCGTGACCCGCGCCGCGCCCCGGGAGTCGAGCCGCACGCAGGCGCCTTCGCCGCCGTCCCCGACGGGCCACTCGTCGAGGTCACGGGCGAACTGCCGGGCATCGATCCGCGGACCGAGGCGCACACCGACCCGCTCATCGGGCTGAGTCCGTTCAGCATCGTGCTCGACCGGCAACCGGCCGAGGCCGTCGCCGCGGGCGACGGAGCGGACGTCGACCTGCTGGCGGGCACCAACACCGAGGAGGACAACCTCTACCTGGCTCCCTTCGGGAACCTGTCCACCTCGACGGCGGCGGATGTGGACGCCACCGCCGCGCGCTCGCACACGCGGCCAGCCCCGCTCGTCGAGGCCTACCGCAGGGCCAGGCCGCACGCCTCCGCCGGAGAGCTGCGCTCCGCCATCATGGGCGACGCCCTGTTCGGCGCCGGAACCCGGCGACCGGTCGACGCGCACGTCCGGCGCCACCTACCGCTCCTCGTTCGCGTGGCGCTCGAACGCCCTCGGCGGCGAACTCGAGGCCTTCCACGCCGTCGAGCGTTCGTCTCCGACGTCACCGGACTGCTGTCCCTCCGCGGCCCCGGCGCCATCCTCGGGCCGGACGAGCCGCCGACGGACCTGGCCGCCCGCATGCACGCGGCCTGGGCGCCCTCCGCCGCCACTCATCCAAGGCGTGCGCAGGGGCCCGCTCGTCCAGGTGTCGGGCCAGCTCCCTCACGCCCCGGTACCGGCACTGTCATCGGCGCCACCGTCGTCGAGCAACGGGCCGCCTTCCACACAGGACGCCCCGTACCGCATGAAGTGCTGATCGCACCGCGGCGCCCGACGAAAAATCGTTGGCCCGAAAGGTGGAGTGCGCGATGAGGTGGCGCCATGGATGATGCATTGGAGTGCGCGAAGTCCCGTTCGAGACTCTCGTCCAAGAAACGTCGTCGGGGCTGGTAGAGCCCTGCCACCTGGTCATACGGGATCAGAAGACGTGGGACGAGCTCTGGCCCCGTGTGACGACCCGCAGGATGCCCGACTCAGCGGTGTCCAAAGAATGGCCGGTCGACCCCAAGACGAAGTGGGTGCCCCCGCCTTCGCCGGAGGTCGATTGGTCGGTCGGCATGGTGGTTCTCGCCGCGCTGGGATTTCGTCCAACGATGGGCTACGACCTGGAGATCGACCGGATTGGCGTGCGGGGATCGGTGCTCATGGTCCATGCCGTGGAGACCGAGCCGGGGGACCTGACCTTCGAGATGGTCAGCCATCCTGTCCACGCGGTCACGACGCCTCCGTTCGAGGGCGAAGTCGAGGTGACGATCGACGTCTGGCAAGGGGAGATCGGCGACTGTGGTCTGCCGGACGACTGAGGACTCAGGGCATCGGCGGGGTCAGTGAGGGCGCAGCCGTCGTCGCTGTCGGTGTTGCCGCCAAGGGAGACGAATCTGGCCAGCACGGCACGGCAGTTCCGGGCTGCTGATTCAATCATCGCATTCATCAGATCCTCGAGGATTCCCTGGCATGCCCAGACGCGGAATCGAGCGTAGATCGTCGACCAGTTGCCGTATAGGGGGCGCCGCATTTCTCGGGAAAGATCAGGCGGATCGCTTGACCGCGGAAGTTGGCGCCACGTGACTGGTGGCCTCCAGCGAGTGCGTTCTGCTGGGGTTGTGACACTGAATCTCGATTAGTTGTCGCACCAACCGGCATCTGCAGGAGTCGGCCCCGACCGTCCGATACGGTACCGGCGACTCGGCTGCTTTATATGTCACATGGCCTGGATGCAAGATCGCTATTGCCGGTTTCTAGCTTATCCCGGCCGCCTGTCCAACTGACCGGGCTCCGGTGATATGTCAAAACTGTCCACGATCGGTGACGGTGCCATATGGCGCCGTCACATGTCGCCGGAACGCAGAAGGCGCGGAGCGAACCGTTCCCTTCAGCCCTGCTGCACCGCGTACTGCGCGATGCCATGGCCGAACGACCAGTTCTCCGGCAGTACCTCCACAAGATTGATGAACACGTCTTCGGGGCGCACGCCGGGGTTCGCCCCCAAGAATTCGACGATGCGGAGGTAGAGCGCCTGCTTCTGGACGAGGTCGCGCGTGTTGTTGGCGGTGATCCGGATGATGACCACATCGTCGCTCCGTTCGACGCCGTAGTAGGTGGGGCTGACGCTGAACGTGCTGGCGTCGTGCTCGGTGATCGTCATGAAGCGGTCGTCTTCCGGCACGTCGAAGGTCTCACGCATGGCGCGGTAGACGCCCTGGAAGAGGGCTTGGTGGTACTCGGCGGACTTGCCTCGCCGCAACGACACTTGGACCAAGGGCATGGTCAGACTCCGTTCCTCGGGACGGTTCGCAGCGTAGCCATCGCTTGGTCATTCAAAAAAGTCATCTTAAGATATTTCAGTCATTAAAGATTCCAATGGTTGGTGTGACGATGAAGATGCTCGCCCTGGACGCTGTGCAGGCCTTCGTGCTGACCGCCGAGATGAAGAGCTTCACACGCGCGGCGGAGGCGATGGACTCCACGCAGTCCGCCGTGAGCCTGAAGATCAAGCGGCTGGAGGACGCCTTGGGCCGCCGCTTGCTGGACCGTACGCCCCGCCTGGTCCGCCTGTCGCACGACGGCGCCGCCTTCCTCGGGCCCGCACGTGAACTGCTGGCCGCCCACGCGGGCGCGCTGGGCTCGTTCGGCGTCCAGCGGCAACGCCTATCGATCGGCATAAGCCACCACGTCGTCGGCACCGAACTGCCCCACCTCCTGCGCCAGATAGGGCGAGCGGAGCCAGACCTGACGCTGGAGGTGAGGATCGCCAGCTCGTGGGAGCTCCTTGACCTGTTCGACAGCGGTGCGCTGGACGCGGCCATCGTGCTGCGCCATGAGGGCCGCCGCATCGACGGTGAGGTCCTGATGGAGGAGTCCTTCGGCTGGATGGCCTCATCCGACTTCGAACACCGCTCCGGCGAGCCTCTGCGCCTCGCCCTGCAGGCCGAGTCATGCCATGTGCACCAGATGGCGGTGACCGCGCTGAACGAAGCGGGCATCGCTTGGCAAGAGGCGTTCGTGGGCGGCGGCATCGCGACCATCGGTGCGGCCGCGGCGGCAGGCTTGGCCGTGGCGGCGCTCAGCCCGCGCGTGACCCCGCCCGGCGCCATGGACATGGGCGAATCACTCGGCCTCCCCCCGCTGCCCACTCGCAGCGTCGTCCTGGAATCACGGCCGTCCGAGCCGGCCGCTCGCAGGGCGCTGCGCACCCTCGCCTCCGCCCTGCGCGCCACAGCAGGACACTGATCGCCACCACCGTGTGGTTGTGGGATCGGCTCCTGCCCAACGCCGCGCCGTCGGAACGGGAAAGCCGCCCAGCATCGACCAACCGAATTACGGCAGGATCAACGCGGTCCGGGGCTCATGCACGCTTCTTGCTGGCACGCCTTGTACGGGCGAGTTCAGGCAGGTGCAACGACCTCTGCTTGGCAGGCGAGGCACATCAGCGTGTACTCTACTACGTGGCGCTGCTTGAAACGCTGACCCAACTCGACGGCGCACTCGTCGCACTCAGGGCACGTCCAAGGGCCGGACTCGCCCTGCTTCGCCGAACGGATCATGTGATTCCACTCATCATTACTCATCCCGGGATCCTACGGCTCTCCGGCGACCCGCTCCCGAAGTTGGCTTGGCCGCAAGGTGCAGAGCGTGACTGGCCGGGTCGATGCAAGTGGTGCACAAATGCCGAGCGTGCGGGTGAGGGCTGGACGGATGCTGTTGTGGGTGGCCTTGCTGACTCGCCTCACAGGAGAGCGAACGGTGGCCGTTGTGCCGAAATGCGGATCAGTCCAGTGGGCTCTGCCATCCAGACCTCACCCTCGAACAACGAACGCATCGCCATCGGCAATGAGGCCTCGGGTCCCCAGCGTCGCGAAGATCAAGCAGCGTGTCGTCGGACCCAGTAAACGTAGGTGGTCAGCGCACCTGTCGGTCCAGCACCATGACCTCATGGATGAAGCTCGACGGCGGTGGCACCAGCAGCACCAAGCGTCCTGGCTCCAACTCGCCGCCACCTTGCGGAGCGAGGGCTGGGAGGCACAGGTGACCTGTGGGGCGGATCCAGTGCAGGTAGACATCCCCGAATGGGAAGACAGCGAGTCACACCCAGAAGCCGGCTACCTGCCCGCCGCCGTAGGCGAGGCCATCATCAGACGGCTCACTCGCCGCTACCAAGAGGAACGGTAGGCGAGCACCACCAGTTCGGAAAGTGCCTGATCAGCCATGGCGGGCCGACCGACCTGCGGCTTCCTACTCTGGTCGGCCACGGCGATACCGTGCTGGCCCTGCCGCCACCGGGTCGCCGAGCTCTGAACCGGAGCTATATGCGACAGAAGAGGGCGGCGACAGTTCTTAAGGGCTGGACCAGGCGGCTGCCTGACGGACGAGCGGGGATACCGTAGCATGCGTCCCCCACGGGCTGGTTCTGCTTTTCTTGCGCACCTCTTCCTTGGCGTCTCGTTCGCGGAAGAGCGCCTGGTCAGGCGCGTTGTCGCGCGACTCAGGAAGACTCAAACCGTCCATGAGGAAGCCGAATGGCGAGGTAATCCTCCGGAACCTGGTCAGCGCGCACAGTCTAGGAGGCGACGCGAGACGCCGGCGGTTCTTGACGGTGGGCCTACCGATGTCGCCAGGTTGCAGCGCATGCCTCTATCCAGGTAGCCAGGTCGGGCACATTGTCGATCGTGAGCAGAGAGTATGGCGGAAAGCCTTCCAACGGTGTGACATCTTTGAACGCATGATCCGGGGCGAACAGAAGCACCCGACCGTTCTCACGATGCGCCAGAGTCAGATTCCCGTTCGCCTCTATCGCGACGGCGTAATACTCATTCGGGTTGATCGAAATCTTCAGGCCGTCGCCTTCCCAGAGCCACGCATAGTCGGCCAGGACGTCCGCGACTTGTACCTGCGTCGCATCAGCAGTGAGCACTTCGTTCTGATTGCTCCACCAGGTGGTGGGTCCACCGAATCTTTCGAGGATCCCGCCGCAGAGTTTCCAGAAGCTCTCGTGCGTCTTCGGAACAGACCCGCCGCCCGCGTTCTCCGGCGGCTGGCAGAGCCATCCTCGTCGATCGTCCGGGGGTCCCCATGCGAGCAACTCGTAGGCAGTGCCTTCGACGCGGATGGGGGTGAGAGTCGCCGAGGCGAGCAGCGCGGACAGTTGAGGCAGGTCTTCGTCCGATCCGCGGGTCCACGGCTGCGCTTCGCCCACTGCGACGCTCTCTCCGGGTTGGAGGAACCAGGACACCTCCTGGAGGAACAGCTCCCAATCGTTCATGCCATCGATGATGGCAGTCCCACTCTAGGAATCCCGCGAGACCGCTCATCGGCATGAGCGGACCTGCTCAACCTGGCCGATCCGCGAGGTGGGCAGGGACCCGGATGCCCGCCGGCCCTTTGGCTCCTCCTCCGTTATCGGCACCAGCCAACGCGGGCGGTGCGCGACGGTCACGGCCCCGGTGCGAGTCACCGCCGGGATCAGGTTCAGGCGGATTCATGGCAAGTGCCATCGATGGTTTCCGGGCGACCACATCCGCCGGGCCCCACCTGGGCGGCCGCCCTGCACGGGCACTTCGAGCGTTGTTCGTCCTCGGGCGCTTCGGCGGTCGGGTTGGAGGCACTACCACCGGCCGAAGTAAGCCAAATTGCATTGTTTTCACTGCAGTCCGCTTAACCTTTTTGGCAACCCTCACCCGCCGCCTTGGTGGCTGAAGATCAGGTCGGCTACCTGGTCGGGTGTCTCGCGGGGCGGGAAGTGCCCGGCGTCAGGCAGGGCGATCCGTTCGTACTCAGCGGTGAACAGCGCGCTCTTGTTGGCGGAGGTCTCGGGCAGGTTGTATCCGTCGCGGGCGCTGTGCAGGACCAGCGTCGGCACCCGCACCGGGGCGGGTTCGAGCAGGCGACGCTCGATGTCGTCATAGCTGGGGTCACCTTGGGCTTCGCCCAGCGGTGCAGGTAGGCGTGCGCGGTGATGTGCGGCCAGTCGTCGTTGTCCCAGGCGTCCGCCGCCTGGGCGAACTCCGCCACTTGGAATTCCCATTCCGGGCTCCAGGAGGGCCACAAATAGCGGGCGAACAAGCGGCGGTCTTCGTGTATCGCTCGCCGACCGCGTTCGGTGGCGACGAACCACTCGGACCAGTAGGCATGAGGCAACGGCCAACTCAACTGCACATCGGCTCGGTTGGTGGCGTACCCGGCGGACATCGCCACCAGGCGGGCGACCCGCTGGGGAAACAGCGCTCCGACCACGTAGCCGGCTCGGGTACCCCAGTCGTGCCCCACCAGCGAGACCTGATAGAGGTCGAGTGCCTCCAGGAAGCAGGCCAGGTCGTGCCCGAGCGCACCGATCTGGCCGCTGCGCATTTTGCCATCAGAGCGGAAACGGGTCGGCCCGAAGCCCCGCAGGTACGGGCGGTACACCCGGTACCTGGCATCATGCCAAGCCAGCAGCAACCCCGCTCCAGCAATGTGGATCGTCGGGCCAGCCGTGCACGGCCACCAAGGGCGCCCGGCCCTCTGGCCCGCTCGCCTCGTAGCCAATGTCCAAGTTCGTTGTCCGGACGAACCCGGTCATATTGATCATCCCTGTGTGCGGGCTGCCCAGCGCCGGCCGCCGCAAACGAGAGCGGACTCGCCCGCCGCCCCACCGCTGGCCCCGGCCCGACGGCACCGTCCGACTTCTCATACCGTCCCGGATCGGCGCTCTCGCGAACACCCAAGCTTCCAACTGCGTGGAGCCTGCACCATCAGGCACCCGGTTGAACACGTCGCCACCTGACTCTGGTGGCCGTGCATGCGCAGGAGAGGACAGCTTGTCCGTTCTCACCGAGCAGGTCGGAGACATTCCTGTTTTCGAATACGGCCGCTGGCGGACCCGCCGCGACCGTGACGCCAAAACCATTCGGGAGGTGGTCCGCAACGCCGGGCGCCCCAGTTCTGCCACCCAAGCGACGGCTTCTTTGCCGACGGCGGTCGCGACGAGAACCGTTCCTGGTCGCCTGCGCCTCGCGCTCCTGCCGCCGCACCCTCTGCCCCGCCGCCGAAATCGCCGCCTACACCGCCGTCGGCATGCGCGTCGAAACCCCGGCCAGCCCCGATGTCAGTCTCCTGCTCCTGCACGTTACCCATGCCGAAAGAATGAGGGGGCGACCGAACCGGGTACCGGAACACTGATGAGAAAGCCACCAGCGGTGAGCTGGCCACCACCGCACCGCGTTCGTGCTTGACAACTTCTCCCCGCTTGACCACGAAGCAGGACAGCCGCGTCGGCGACTGGGGCGCGGCGAACAGCGTCGAACTCGCCTACACGCCGACCAGCAGCTCCTGGCTCAACCGCGTCGAGGCCCAGTTCACCGCCCTGCGCTACTTCACCCTGGACGGCACCGACCACGCCACCACAAAGAGCAGGGCGGCATGATCCGCCGTTACATCATCTGACGGAACCAGCACGCCGCCGACAAACGCCTTTGCGAGGTGGTGGCCAAGGCCGACGTCGCCTGAATCGGGCTGATCCTCACGACTGTGTCACCGGCCGCATCGATCCCCACTTCGTTCGCCATCCATCAGGGCAGGCGGGCGTGTTCGGCTCGGGTGGCAGCGATCCGCTCACGCGCGAGCGTACGGGCCCGCTTGGTGTCGTCGCCGGTGAGTCGGGCGAGGATCGTTGCGAGTGGCCTGATCTGGCCCCGGCCGCCCCAGTGACCCTCGGGGATCTCGGTGGGGAAAACCCAGATCCGGCTGGCGTCACGCGGCCAGGCGCCGTCCTCGGCGTCGAGGATCGCCTCGGTGACCTCGGCGATGACACTCGCACGCTTCTGCTCGTCGAGCTGGCCCTCGGGGACGGACGGGACGACCTTGTAGCGAGGTGCGTCCGCGGGTTCTCCGCCGACGTAGATGCCGGCCGGTCGGTGCAGCCAGAGCCAGGAGACGGAACGGCTCACCGGGTCGGCGGGGTCGAATCCCTCATTGCGGATGAGGATCTCGGTGATGCGGTTCAGCAGCGCCGCCTCGGCGTCCGGCCGGAGCGCGCCGTTGGGAATGTACACGTCGAGCATGGGCATGGTCGATCTCCTCGCTGAGTTTAATTCTTCAACTCAGGCCGGAGCCTACGAGGGCTAAGTACAGCTTGTAAACCCAGATGCGTACACTCGCCCCATGGAGACGCGGCGAATCGACCCGGTGAACTGTTCGGTGGCCCGCGCCCTCTCGGTGGTGGGGGAGCGCTGGTCGCTGCTGATCGTTCGTGAAGCGCTGGACGGCGCGCGTCGGTTCGGAGAGTTCCACTCTCGCCTCGGGATCGCCAGAAATCTCCTGGCGACTCGGCTCGAGACGTTGGTGACGGCGGGAGTGATGCGCCGCGTGCCCTATCAGGAGCCCGGGGATCGGCAGCGCTTCGCCTACGAGCTCACCGAGCAGGGCCGGGCATTGCGGCCCACGCTCGTGGCGCTCCTGGAATGGGGTGACACGTACCTCGCCGACCCGCAGGGCCCGTCGGTCATCGTCCGGCACCGGCCCGTCGACGATGCGAGCTCCTGCGACGAGCCGGTCAAGGTCGTCCTCGAGTGCGCTGCGGGGCACAGCCACCTCGCCCCGGAAGACGTCTGCCGCACGCCCGGGCCGGGCGCACGCTTCGTGGAAAGCTCCTGAGGTCCCAGGAAGGCACTGGCCTCTGCGTTCCCCGCTCCGCGCCAAGAAGCCGCCGCCGCGGCGGTCCTCTCGGCTGGAGCCGTTCGAGCGGTGATCGAGCGGATGCTGTGGACGGACCTGGACGCCCCGTGCAAGCAGCGGCATACGGCGCGCCGGATCTTCACCGCTTTGCCGCTGAGCAGGAGATGGAGGGCATCTCCTCTTCCGCCGTCGCCAACAACGTGGCCTGGCGCAGACCGCAGATAATGGTTGAGGCCGGCTGGGGCTCGCCGCCCGAGGTGTTCATCGACAAGGTTCGGTTCGTGAGCGCTGTCCAAAGGAGATCAGGGCGTCGAGGCCGCGCGCGGCGACTGATGTTGCCCCGGTTCTGTGGACAGCTCGAGGCAACACCAAAGCTCATCCCCGCCCTCAACAACAGGTGCCCATCCACGGCCGATCCTTCTGACCTGTTCTGCCCCCGGCGCCGCGACGACTTCGTCGGCGTCGCCGGGGACGGCGTGACCTTCGTCAACGTGGAAACGACCCTCGCCGACGTCGTCCCGCAGCTGGCACAGTTCAGAAAAATGGCGGCATAATCGCTCGCCGGGGCGCGGGAGGCGCTGATCGATTCGTCCTTCCGCTGACAAGGAGGTCGCCGCGTGGAGCCCGGGATCGTCGTCGTGCTGAACGGCCTCACCGGTGCGCGGAAGGCGGGCGCCATCGCCGGGCTGGCCGTGGGAGCGTTCATGGCGGCCGCTTTGGGGGCCGCCTTCACCGGCGGCGTGACGAGGGGGAGCTGTTCGCGGGCGGGTGTCGCCGCCTGGGCGGGTGGCGTGGCCGTGCTGATCGCCATCGCCGTGGTGTGGCCGGCGGTGTCACGCCTGCGCCGCCGGTTCGCCCATCCCGGGGTGTGGCTGGACGGGACGGTCCTGCACGCCCGCATGCCTGCCGGGCTGCGGAGCTGCGACCTCGCGACCGCGCACGTCGTGATAGACGACGTCCCGCCCCGGCGGGGCCGGCAGTGGAACCCGGCGTTCCAACGAGCGAGGATCGTGACGGTCCCGGGGATCGCGCGTTTCCGAGTCGAAACCGACACGGGACCGATCGACTTCGCGCTGTACGACACCCACCGGCGGGCGGAGGTGCCGCGGGAGGTGCTGAAGGCGCTGGCGGACGCGATCCTTGCCGGTCCGGACCGCTACGGGCAGGCCGATCAGGACACCGAAGACGCCGTCCGGAAGCTGCGCGAGCGGGCGGTGGCGGCGCTGAAACTCCGGGGGCAGCCGCAGTGGCTTGGCTGAGGGGCTCGACACGGCGGGGGCCTAGCATGCGCTGCGGTGCTTCATCCACGACAGCCCCAAGCACCCCACCTATCAAGGACCCGAAGAACTCGGCCGCGCCGCGCGCACCATCTTCGCGTGCGAGTCGGCTGAATGCGCACTCGGCCAGCACGTGCACGGCGACCCACACGTTTTCGAACCTAGAGTAGTGCAGTCGTTACCGGACTTTCTGTGTTCAAGTACGACGATCTTGAAAATGGGAACGGTCGCGAAGGGTGGCACGTCCGAGAAGGGCGAACTGGGTGCGAGATGTGCACCACGTGAGAAAGAGGAGCATCATGCCGCTTGCCGACCAGAACGGCCGTCTGTCGCCCCGGAAGCTCCTGCCCGGAGAAAAATGGCTTCCATCCGTCGCCGCCGGGTGGTTGATCGTGGTCGCCTTGACCGGTACCACCTTCCTGTTGAGTTGGGGGATCGCAGGGAGTATCGACGCTGGGTGCGATTATCATTACAACCGCCGCGGCCAGCGCTCCTGCGGAGTGCCGGACGAAGGAATGGATAGTTTTATTGCAGTAATGATCGGAGTCTTCTTGTGGGGGCTTGCGGTGTGCGCACTGGGCTTTCGAGTGATGTTCAATGGTTCGTGGTGGCCTGCTCTCGGCGTCACCGTCGGTGCGGCGGCGGCCTTGGTGGCCTCCGTGATGGGAGGCTTCACCACGGGTGAAAAGGTCATGCTATTCATGGCCTTGGCGGCCGCCGTGATCGTGCCATGGATCACCCGCTACCGCAGTAACAAGCGATCCGAGAGGCAGGGGAATTGAGGTGCGGAAGGGGGAGGCGCGGCTGACGGGCAGCCGAGCGCGCTGATGCCCGCATGTCGGTCAGGGTGGTGGCCGTTACGTCACCTCGCTGGTCGAGGGCGGCGAGGTCGCCGCGGTGATCAAGGTGTCCTGATGGCGGCCGCCTTCGAGGCTGCCTGACCACCGGGCGGCCCGCCTGGGGCCGCCCCGAGGCCACGAACGGCAGGCGTCAGGCACGCCTCGCCGGCTCCTGCGCGCCTGGCCATCTGACCGGCGGCAAGAGCGATCAGGCGTCCGGCTCCTTCCTCGGCGTTGGACGCAGGCGCGATGTTCAGTTGGTCCTTCTGCGGAGGACGACACAGGACGCGGAGCGGACGCTCACCAATACGCAACGAGTACTGCGATGGACCAGCCAGAAGCACGGGCGGCGGCGGGTCGCCCTCGAGGGTAGATGGTCGTCGGCGCCGAACCTTCGCCGCCGCGCCAGCGTGGCGGCGCTGCGCCGCAAGTGGTGCAGCCATACCGGCGGCAGCCTGTACTCCACCAGCAGGCCCTGGAACACGGGCGTGAGCCGCCCCGAGGAGACGGGGCCGCCGTTGAGGTTGGTGACCGCTCAACTGGATGCGCCGCTGAGGCTGGTGGCGGATGAACTGTCTACTCGCGGCGGGACGTTGGCCTCTCGCTTGGGAGACGGCGCTTGGCCCGAGCCGTCCCACCTCGATCGCGGGTCTCGCGCGTGAAGGTGCTCGGCAGTGCGCTCATCCGGGGTCCGTTCGGCGCCGCCGTCGTGACCGTGTACAAGCGACCGTGAATCGCTCGACCGGGAGCGCAGGGCCTCCCACGCGACGGTTGGTCTTGGGCCTGCTCGTCGGTCACGAGCGCCCCGCGGCCTGTGGGCCACGTACCGAAGGCCGTGGAAGATGATCTCGCTTGGCGTGGCATCGGAGCCGACGCCTTCAGCGATCCCAGGTGGGCTTGCCCGGCGAGTGCAGCCAGACCCGGAAGAACTCGCGGAGGTCCTGCCCGGAGATCCGTTCGGCGAGCGCTTCGTAGTCCTCCGTGGTCGCCGTGCCGTACTTGTGCTCGGCCAGCCAGGTGCGGGTCAGCCGCAGGAACCGCTCGTCGCCGATCCTGTGCCGGAGCGCTTGCAACGTCATGCCGCCGCGGAGGTAGATCGAGCGGTGGAACATCTGGTCGCGGGACGGGTCGGCGATCGCGAGGTCCCAGAACCCGGGGCGGCCGGGCGGCATGGGCGGCGGGTCGGCGTAGATCTGCTGGAAAGCCTCCTGCGCGGACTGGCCGCCGTGCTTCTCCGCCCAGTACTTCTCCGTCCAGACCGCGTAGCCCTCGTTCAGCCAGGTGTCACTCCAGCGGCCGACCGAGACGCTGTTGCCGAACCACTGGTGGCTGATCTCGTGCACCACGCCCTTCTCGACGGGCGGCGTTTCGTAGGTGGGACGGGTCTGCGTCTCCAGCGCGTTGGGGACGTTGAGCGGCGGAAGGTTGTTGTTCTCGATGATCGAGCCGGTCGTGGTGAACGGGTAGGGACCGAAGTAGTCGGCCAGTTCGTCGGTCGCCCGCGCCGTCCACGCCGGAGTGCCGACCGAGCCCGGGTCGGACGCCACACCTGGATCGACCGCGTCGAGCTGCGGGATGCCCTTGCCCGTGGTGGTCCTGGAGATGTCGAACCGTCCGATCGAGCCGGTCGCCAGATAGGTCGCCATAGGGCGGTCCTCGCGCCACACGAAGGTGTCCTTGCCGTCGGCGCGCCACCGCTTGACCAGTCGGCCGTTGCCGATCACCTGGAGAGCCTGCGGCACGGTCGTCTCGATCGTGAAGAACGCCTTGTCGCGCGGATGGTCGTTGGCGGGGAACCACGTGGACGCGGCGTTCGGCTCGGAGACGATCGTCGCGCCGTCGTTGGTGTGCAGGAACCCGTACGGCAGGTCGAACCCGATCGGGCCGCCGAGCGTCTCGGGGACGCCGTCGTAGCGGACGACCACCGTGAACCGGCTCCTGTTCCGCAATCCCCGGCGCGGCGTGATCTCCAGTTCGCGTTCGCCGGTGCGGGCGAACGGGACGCGGTGGCCGTTCACCTGGACCGATCGGACGTTCATCTTGTAGAGGTCGAGATTGAACCGGGACAGGTTCTGGGTGGCGGTCGCTCTGATCGTGGTTTCGCCGATGAGCTGGTCGGTGGCGGGATCGTAGGCGGTCTTCAGGTGGTAGTCGCCGACGTCGTAACCGCCGTTGCCGAGATCGGGGAAGTAGGGGTCGCCCAGCCCCGGCGCACCGGGCTCGTACCGGACGTCGGCGTTCGCGGCCGGCACGCACAGCCCGAGCGCGACGGCGGCGGCCGCAGTGATCCGCGCAGGCTTCACAAGTCCCATCGAATGACCTCTCCCTCGAAAATCACACAAAGGCTGTCGAAACAGTCAATTTGATCAGCATCGCTCCGGCCGAGTTCGTCGATCATGCGAACAGGACGGGCCCGCACCCCCGCCGGGCAGGGCGGTGACGCGGCCGGCCCGTCGGTCGGCCCGCGTTCATGGATCGGAAGTACTTCTTCGGCGGTCATAGCGCCTCGCTCAGTTGGTCGGGAACGGCAGCGCGAGGAGGTTGTAGGTCATGGCGACTTTGTAGAAGGCCACGGCTGCCACCACCAGGAGCGTGTAGGAGAGCCGGCCCGTCCATCCCCACCAGCCGCGGACCCAGGCGACTACTGCGGCGCCGGTGACCGCGATCGAGAACAGCAGACCGGCCGTGGCCACGAACGGCAGCGCGGCGAACCGCGGTGAGTTCAGTGCGGTGAGTTCCATGAGCACGTTCGGGTCGGACACGGTCACGGCCACCGCGGCGGTGAAGCCCGTCACGATCGCGGCGGTGACCCAGGCGAGCAGTTTCGCGGCCCGCGGGCCGGCGGGCTCGGGAGGGGTGCCGGTGCGGGACCGGCGCCGCGCGACGCCCACCAGCCCTTTGACCGGCAAGAAGAGGAAGCAGACAAGGAACGCGAGCGCGCCGAGACCGAGAAGGATGACGTGCGGCGTCGGGGTGTCGTACCAGGCGAGCTTTTCCAGGGCCTCGGAGGGGTTCATCGAGCTGGTCAGCGTCCCGTCGCCGGTGAAGGCGATGCGGGCCTGGCCGCCGCGTTCCTGGAAGAGCCTTGGACCGATCCGGACCCAGCGCTGGGTGGTGTCGTCCGGGTCGGGGGAGAGTCCGGTGGTCGTCAGGGTCCCGTCACCATGGGCCTGGACGGACGGCGCCGCGAACAGCGACGCGACCTTCATGATGCTCGTCCTGCTCGTGCGGGTGGACCGGTAGGTGCCGGCAAGGCCCTTGAGGTCCTCGGCTTTGGTGGCGAGGGCCGGCGGGGCCTGCGACGTGGCCGGGAAGTAGCGGTCGACGATCTGGTCGACCAGGCTCTGGCCGTCCCATGGGGCGGTGGTGCCGACGCCGTCGCCGTTGTAGACGACGTAAATGCCGGTGCGGTCGTCGGGGAGCAGGGCCATGACGTTGTGGTGGCCTGGGACGTCACCGTCCTTGTAGACGAGGCGGTGCCCGTTGCGCGGCCGCTGCTCGAACACATAGCCCATGCCGGGGATCCGGGGGTCCTGCGCGTAGTGCTGCTGCTGCATGCGCCGCGCGACGTCGCGGCCCAGGCGCGGGTCGTTGCTCAGCTGGGCGAGCATGAGGCGGCCCATGTCGGCGGGGGTGGTGACCGGCCCCGTTCCGGTCGGTGTCCACGGCCCGTACTGGCCCTTGACGGTGGCGTAGCCGTCCCCGTTCGGGCGGTACGCGCCGGCGAGGCTCGCGTCCAGCTCCGCCGTGTGCGGCACCGCCATGCTGGTCGCGGTCATGCCCAACGGCTTCAGGATGTGCTGCTCGACGTACTGGGCGAACGGCCGGCCGGACGCGATCTCCACCAGGTGTCCCGCGAGTGCCATGCCGTAGTTGTCGTAGGCGACACGTGTGCCGGGTGGCCGCACGCGGCGGGGCTGCCGGTCGGCGAGACTGCGTGCCAGCGAACCGACGTCGGCTGGGTCGGCCTTCGCGAGCCCGACGATGTCATCGTCGAAGCCCGCCGTGTAGGTCAGCAGGTGCTCCAGCGTGACGGGCCGCCCCGGGTAGGAGTTCTTGATCTTGAAGGTGGTCAGGTAGCGGTTGACGTCGGCGCGCAGATCGAGCTTGCCGGCGTCGACGAGCTGCAGTGCCGCGGTGGTGGTGAACAGCTTGGCCAGCGACCCGGTGAAGAAGCCCGTCTTGGGGGTCACCGGCCTCTTCCCGGCCGCGTCGGCGGTGCCGTATCCCTTGGCGAGAACGGTCCGGCCGCCCGAGACCACCACGACCGCCGCGCCGGGGATCTTGTCGTCGGTGAGCTGCCGGCGGACGATGCCGTCCACCAGCCCGGTGAGCCCGGGGAGGTCGGTGGAGCGGGATGGCGGGACGATCGGTCGTGCGAGCGCCGCCGGGGGCGGAGCGAGGGCCTGTGCAGGCAGGGCGAAGCCGAGGACCGTGGCCGAGGCCAGCGCCATGGCCGCCCAGCGGGCGATCGTCGGTCTCATGATGATCACAGTGCCGACCTGCATAGGGACCGGACCAGTGTCTGCCGCCCGGTTCTCATGTGCGGAACGCACGAACAGGACGGGCGGGTACGATCTCGCCTCGCGGTGGCCATTCGTCCTACAGCCAGCCGGCCTCGGTGGCGATCCGGACGGCGTCGAGCCGGTTGCGTGCGTCCAGTTTGGTGACGATCGCGCCCAGATAGTTGCGCACCGTCCCCTTCGACAAGTGGAGCGCCGAGGCGATCTCCGCGGGATCCGCGCCGTCCGCCGCGAGCCGCAGGACGTGCACCTCCCTGTCGGTCAGCGGGTTCGGCCGCTTCGTCAGCGCCTCCGCCGCGAGCCGCGGATCGAGGACGTGCTCGCCGGCCGCCACCCGGCGGATCGTGTCCGCCAGCTTGGCCGGCGGCTCGTCCTTGAGCATGAACCCGCGGGCTCCGGCCGCCAGTGCCTTCCGCAGCGTCTCCGGACGGTCCAGGGACGTCAGGATCAGCACCCGGCACTCGGGAAGCCGCTCCGCCAGCAGCGCGGCCGCCGCGAGCCCGTCGACGCCGCCGGGCATGCGCACGTCGAGGACCGCGACATCGGGACGGTGCGCCAGCGCCAGCGCCACCGCCGCGTCCCCCGACGCCGCCTCGGCCACGACGGCCAGATCGCTCTCCAGGCCCAGCAACGCGACGAGGGCTCCTCGGATGAGTTCCATGTCCTCGGCCAGCAACACCCGAATCACGTCCGTCCTCTTTATCCGATCAGCCGGGGCAGGGGAGCGGCGACGGTGTCGAAGAGCAGCCTTTTGAATCCGGCCTCGTGCACGCGGCGGACCAGGGTCAGGTTGGGGGGCGGGGCCGTCCTCCGCCGGTCGATGACCATCTGCCCGCGGGTCAGGCCGTCCAGCGCGATGTCGACGTGCGCCTCTTCCTGCTCGGTGACCAGGTCGGGTCTGAGGGCGACGGCCATGGCCACCGGATCGGGCAGGTCGTAGCCGGGCAGGCCGGTGACGTCGCGGGCCCAGTCGGCGACGGTGCGGTTGATGCGATGGGCGAACGAGGCCAGCGGGGTGCCGATCCGCTCCAGCCGGCACTGATCGGCCGGGGTCATCACCGCGTCCCGGCGGGAGACGTCCCAGCCGATCCACGTCACCTTGTCCGGGGTGGCGGCCTGGGTGAGGACCCGGGCCGCCTCGGGATCGGCCCACACGTTGAACTCGGCGGTGGGCGAGACGTTGCCCGCCATGTCGGCGGCACCGGCCATGCAGTAGACGTGCCGGAACCTCGACAGCAGCTCCGGGTCGCGCAGCAGAGCGGCGGCGATGTTGGTCAGCGGGGCGAGGGTGACCAGCGTGAGTTCGCCCGGGAGCCTTCGGGGCAGCGTCAGCAGGACATCGACCGCGTGTGCCGCCCGAGGAACCGTGACGGGGTCGGGCAGGCCGATGTCGCCCATGCCGTCCTGGCCGTGGACGTGCTGGGCGCTGGACAGGGCGCGCGTCATGGGGCGCGCGCAGCCGGCATGGACCGGGATGTCGGGGCGCCCGGCGGTCTGCAACGAGATCAGCGCGTTGCGGGTGCCGGTCTCCAGCGGCACGTTGCCCGCCACCGTGGTCACCGCGCGGACGTCGGCCAGGCCGCTGGCGGCGGCCAGCACCAGGGCGACCGCGTCGTCGGAGCCGGTGTCGGTGTCAATGATCAAAGGCCGCATGGCGGCGTTCCCCAAGAAGGTGATGCGGTCCCGAAGGACCGGGTGTGGCTGATGGCGTGTTCGCTGCGGCCATGGCTCTGATCGCCCAAGTGCGCAGGGAGCCTTGGTCAGGCGGGCTGCTCCACCGCGGCACGGACGCCGTGGAGGATCTCAAGGGCCCGTTCGGGACGGATCGGAGACGTCTCGGCCGGCTCCGCCGGCGCGAACTCGATGAAGACGATGGTCGTGGAGGTCATCGAAACGCAGGCGATGTCGTGCGCGGGCGGTGTGCATATGGCCGAACCACCATGAGGGCCCGGATTCACTTCGCGATGGACACCCGGCAAGCCCGCCTCGCGCTGCAACCGTGCCATGCCGCGCTTCAACTTGCGCGGGGAGAGCCCGCTGCCGGTCAGGCCACGGAAAACGACCAGCCTGTCATCGGCGGGGTCGGCGTAGACGGCCCCTACTGGGCGGCCGGTGATGTCGCCGCCCAGTTCCGCCTCGTACCGTTGCCGGCTGTAATCGGACAGCTCCATGTCGACGGTGCCGTACGCCTCGGTCTGGCTCCGGTCGAGGGGCAGGCCCGCGGCGGTCGCCGGGACGACGAGCTGGTACGGCCTTGTGCCGCCGTCCGAGACACCGCCCGGGGACAGGGCGGCCACCGCACCGGCCACCGTGCCCGCCACCATGACGGCGCCCATGCTCGCGACCAGTACGAGCACACCCTTGCGGTCCCTGGCGATCGGCATTGACGGCCCCCTTGATCGGTCAACGGCAAGGACGCTAGTAAAACGTATGACGTCCGTCAACGCTGGCTTGTCAGCAGATGATGTAATACGTTGCATGACCAGATCCGGAGGGAGCCGCCCGTGGAGGTCCTGCCCCGTTCGCAGCCCAAGGCCGAGCTGCATCTGCACCTGGACTGCTGTGTCAGCTACGCCTGCGTCGCCGCACTACGGCCGGGCACGTCCCTGACCGAGTACCTGCGTGACTACGTCGCCCCCGCCAGATGCGCGGATCTGGTCGACTTCCTCACCAGGCCCACCAGGATCGTCCAGCTCATGCAAACGCCCCGGGCACTGCGCCTGGTCACCGATGACCTGTTCGCGCAGCTCGTCGCCGACAACGTGGCCTACGCCGAGATCCGGTTCGCGCCGCTGCTGCACACGGCGGGCGGGATGCGGCCCGAGCGTGTCGTCGAGGAGGTCGAGACCGCGGTCGCCCAGGCGAGCGAGGCGACGGGAGTGCGGGCGAGCGTCATCCTGTGCACGCTTCGGCACTTCGACGCCGACGCGAGCATGGCCACGGTCCGCCTGGCCGCCGACCGGCTGGACGGCGGCGTGGTCACCGGGTTCGACCTCGCCGGCGACGAAGCGGGATTCGGGCTGGACGCGCACGTCGCCGCCTTCCACCACGCGCGCGAGCACGGTGTCCGGATCACGGCGCACGCCGGCGAGTCACGAGGCGCCGACGGCGTCAACGACGTCCTGGACCGTCTGGGCCCCGAGCGGATCGGGCACGGGGTCCGCAGCATCGAGGACGAGCGCACCGTCGAACGCCTCATCGCCGGCGGCGTCCACTTGGAGGTCTGCCCCACGTCCAACGTACAGACGATGGGGAGGCTGCTGCCGTCCTACGCCGACCACCCGGTCGACCGGCTCCGATCGGCCGGTGTCCCGCTGTCCATCAGCACCGACGCCCGCACCGTCGCCAATGTGACCCTGGACCGGGAGTACGAACGCCTCCGGCGGGCGTTCGGCTGGACGGCCGACGACCTGGCCCGCTGCAACCTCGCCGCCGTCCAAGCGTCCTTCGCCGGCGCCGGCCTCCGGCAAGAGCTGATGCGGATGTTCACCGCACCCGCCTGCCCGCCTGCGCCTCCGGCTAAGATCGCCGCGCCATGACCGACAGCCACACCGGCCCATCCCGCCGCTCGCCCGGCGGCACGGGCGGCGCACACCGCCGTCCGACCGGACACGAGGTCGCCGAGCTGGCCGGCGTGTCCCAGTCGACGGTGTCGCTGGTGTTCTCCGGCAAGGCGGCCGGCCGGGTCTCGGCCGAGGTGGAGCAGCGCGTCCGGCACGCCGCCCGGCAGCTCGGCTACCGCCCGCACGCCTCCGCCAGCACCCTGCGCGCCGGACGTACCCGGACGGTCGGCCTCCTGGTGCCGGACATCACCAACCCCTTCCTCGGCCATGTACTGCGCGGCGCACAACGGGCCGGGCGCGCGGACGGGATCACCGTCGCGCTCATCGAGCCGGGACCCGAGAGGAACTGGCAGCTCACCGCCGTGGAGGCCCTCAACGCCGCGGCCATCGACGCGATGATGCTGTTCGGGATCGAGCCGCCGTTCTCCGACGCTCCCGGACCGACCGTCCTCATCGAGGCCGTCGCCGACGGGTTCACCAGCGTCCTCCTCGACGTCCGGCAGGGCGCCTCGGCGGCGGTCGGGCACCTGCTCGACCTCGGCCACCGCCGGATCGCCCACCTCGGAACCGACCTGCCGTCCACGACCTTCAAGGCCCGAGCCTCCCGATGGCGCCGCGAACTCGACCAGGCCGGTATCACCGCCACCGAGAGCCCGGAGGTGCTGGCGGGCTTCAGCCTGCAGGCCGCCCGCGGCGCCGCCCATCAGCTGCTGTCCCTGACACCGAGGCCGACCGCCCTGTTCTGCGACGACGACCTGCTCGCCGCCGGGGCGCTCATGGCCGCCCACGACCTGCGCATCCCCGTCCCCGGCGAACTGTCGATCATGGGCTTCGCCGGCACTCTGCTCTCCGAGGCCGCGACACCCCAGCTCTCCACCGTCGTCGCACCCGCCGAGGAACTGGGCGCCGTCGCCCTCCAGACGCTCCTGCGCACCATGGACGGCCACGTCACCGCGCCTCGTCCCCTCCCCATGACCCTGGTGCCGCGCGCTTCCACCGCCCCTCCGCACCGTCCACCCCCTCGATGAACCGCCGGGCGACCTCCGGGGCGGCGGTCAGGAGTCCGCTGTGAGCGCCGCCGTACCGCGTCCGCCGCGACGCCACCGCCGGATGTCGCGCGCCGACCGGGAACGGCAGATGCTGGACGTGGCGGAGGAGGTGTTCGGTGACCGCGGCTACCAGGGCACCTCGATGGATGAGATCGCCCAGCGGTGCGGCGTCTCCAAGCCGATGCTGTACGAGTACTTCGGCTCCAAGGACGGACTGTTCGCGGCGTGCGTCGACCGGTCCAAGGCCGAACTGCTGGACGTCACCCAGAAGGCCATGGCCGCCGCTTCCACGCCCGAGGACGTCCTTTGGCACGCGATGGTCGCCTACTTCGCGTTCGCCGACGAACACAGCAGGTCGTTCGCGATGATGCTCAGCAGGCCCACCGACGGGTCCTGGAAGACGGTGGACGCCGTCGAGGCGATCCGCCGCCAGCAGGGCACGCTGATCTCCGCGGCGCTGACGGCGTTCGCTCCCCACATCGGCGAGCAGGCGATCGCAGCGTTCACCGAGATCATCATCGGCGCGAGCGAGCGGCTCGCCCAGTGGCGGACCCGGCACCCGCAGGTGCGCATCGAGGACGCGGCGCGGCACATGACCGACTTCTGCTGGAAGGGCCTCAGCCTCTACCTCGCCGAACCCGGCCGAAGCATGCCCCCGCGAACCCCTTGAGCCAGTTGGCGCCCCACCGGATGTCTCCCTGCGGGCCTGAACGGATCCAACATGGCAAAGGCACGCGACGCCTACATCACCGCCAAGGCCGAAACTCGCCGTGCCTGACTCGGTGGGATCACCTGGCGCGCTGTCCGTGTGGCCACGGCGGGCTGCTGATCGCCGGCAAGGAGAGGAATGATGTTGACGCACTCGGAGGAGCTGACCGGAGGGGCGATGCTGGGATGACGGCAGAGCGACCGATGCCTACACAGGATGACGTGCTCAGGTACTTCGACACGCTGTCGAACTGGGGACGGTGGGGTGACGACGACGAGCTCGGCACTTTGAACCACATCACCGACGACGTCCGGCTGGCGGCGGCGCGGGCCGTGCGCCACGGCAGGAGTGTGTCGTGCGCATGGGAGGTTTCCGTACCGGAAGAGATGGAGCGGTCGACGACGACGTGCCCGTGCTTCGCCGACATGCCGGGCGTCGAGAACATGCCGCTGCCCGGATTCCGCAACGACCGGCGCTGGGGCTATTCGAACGAGCGGCTCGGCATCCTGTTCCACGGCAACACCATCACCCACGTCGACTCGCCATGCCACATCTTCTGGGACGGCACGATGTACAACGGGCGGTCGCATTCGCTGGTCGACGCCGCGACGGGGTCGGCGTGGGGGGCCGTCACGGCGGCGGCGAACGGGATCGTCACGCGTGGTGTCCTGCTGGACATCGCGAAGGTCCGCGATGTGCCGTGGTTGGAACCGGGTGAGGGTGTGTTTCCCGGCGATCTCGAGGAGGCCGAGCGTCGCCAGGGTGTGCGGGTGCGATCCGGCGACGCGGTACTGCTGCGGACCGGCCATGGCCGCGCCCGGCACGAGGCCGGTGCGTCCGGCGGTTTCACGCAGGCCGGCTGGCATGCGTCCTGCCTGCCCTGGCTGCATGAACGGGGAGTCGCGCTGATCGGCGCCGACACCCCCCAAGACGTTCAGCCGTCGGGGTACGAGGACATGGCGATGCCGGTTCACACCGTGGGCCTCGTCGCGATGGGCCTGTGGCTGCTCGACAACTGCGACCTGGAGGCGTGCGCGGCGACGGCTGCCGAGCTCGGTCAGTGGGACTTCCACCTCGCCGTCGCGCCGGTCCGCTTCGCCGGTACGTCCGGCAGCCCGGTCAACCCGATCGCCACATTCTGACCGCGGGACGCGCGCCCGACGGTGCCGGCACCCTTCACCGTCTGCGGCCCGGAGGACCCACCGGGCTGGTTCTGCTCAGTCGCGGTGCCGTTGGCGGGGAGCATGGGCGTGGCGTTCGCTGTACAGGCGGCCGGCGATGGAGCCGAGGTGGACGACGACGCCGACGGCGACCAGCCAGGACATGATGACCATGACGACGCCGATGGAGCCGTAGCTCTGCTTGTTGGAGACGATCTCGTCGGAGAAGAAGCGGGACGAGAAGGCTCCCAGCCCCACCCAGAACAGGCCGGTGGCCAGTGCCGAGGGCAGCAGGGCCATCCAGTCGGCGGCTTTCCCGAGCAGGACTTTCATCGTCCACCACCAGAACAGGACCGCCAGCGCCAGGCCGGTCAGCCCCTGGAGGATCGGTCCGACGAGGGGGCCGAGAGGGCCGAGGGCCCAGCCGAGGGCGGCGTGCGCGGCGCCGTAGCCGAGGAGGCCGGCGAGCCAGGCGCCTTGGGCGCCCAGATCCCGCAGCCCGCGGCCGGGCAGGTCGAACACCCGCCGGTACCAGCCCTGCAGTGTTCCTGCGACGGCCAGGGCTCCCAGGATCAGCAGGCATGCGCTGATCACGGTCGAGGATCCGGTGGCGGGAGTGGCGGTGAACAGGCCGGCCACGGCGTGCGAGGCCGGTTCGTCCAGGCCCAGCCAGCGGGTGACGACGGTGGCGGTGTCCTGGCCGGCCGCCGTGGTGATCACGATGAGGAACGGGAAGAAGCACAGGACCGCCAGCGCGGCCAGCTGGATGGAGTTGCCGAAGAAGTCGACCGCCGTCATCCGGGTCCACAGGGGGTTCTCCTTGATCCCCTTCAGGCGTGGGACGGCCCACTCCCGGCTCGCCCGGTGGAGGGCGCGACGCCGTGGTCGGGGCGGCGGTCCGAGCTTGTGAACCCCGGACGGTTCGGCGCTCATGTGGCAGACCTTCCCTGGCACCGCACCGCCACCTACCAGCCAGCATACGCACCTCGCCGCGCCCGGCGCCGCCGCCGGAGTGCGGGCGGTCCGACCGCGGATCTCCTCCGAATGGGGTGAATCGCGCGCCGGCCCACATCCGTTGTCGGCTTGTGTCGCGGGCCGCCCCCACGGCCTGCTTTCGCGGGACGTGGGGGCGGGACTTGCCGACGTGGTGAGCCTGCCGGTCAGGCGGGGGCGGGGAACCGTTCCCAGACGCGGTGGAGCGCGAGCAGCTCGACGACGCCGCGCAGGGCGGTGGCGGGGTCGTCGTTCACCAGCACGCCGGGCGCGTCCTGCGGGATCCCGGCCCCAGGCAGGACGGGGCGGGCGGCGGCCAGGACCCCGATCGGCTTGGCGTGCCGGTAGGCCTCCGCGAGCAGGAGCAGGACGCGCGGGTCGGTGCCCGCGTCGACGGGACCGTTGCCGGCCTTGGCGTCCCGCGCGCCGAAGGCGTCGCCGCCGGGCGCGCCCGGCGCCGCGAGGATCAGCGCGTCGAACTCCACCGAGCGCGCGGTGGCGAAGGTGCGCTGGACGGTCACCGGTTCGCCGGAGCCGAGCTGCCCGCCGGACGGCGCGATGACCAGGGGGACCATGTCCCCGTCCAGGATCGACTGCCGGAGGGAGGCCACCGCCGCCAGGTCCGCGCCGGCGTCGGCGACGATGCCGATGATGCGGCCGGCCGTCGGCCAGCTCTGGCCCACCTGGGAGAGCGCCGGGCTGGGCTGGACGTCGGGGAGCGCGCCGGCGGCCTTGGGCGCGGGGAGTCCGAGCCCGGCGGCGACCTGCTCGCACAGGTAGGGGTCGATCTCGGCCAGCACCCGCAGGTTGCGTTCCTTGATGGCCTGCTCGTAGCACTTGCCGAGTTCGAAGGTGTAGGCGGCGATGATGTGCTCGCGTTCGACCGGCGACATGCTGAGCCAGAACAGCCGGGCCTGGCTGTAGTGGTCCGCGAAGGAGGCCGGCGCCTCGCGCACCTTGCGCGCGGCGGGGACCTGCACCGGCGTCTCGACGTAACCGCCCTCCTCGCTGCCGGCGAAGAAGGGGCAGCCGCCGTCCAGGGAGTTCGGCTTGTAGGGGGCGACCCCGGAGTGCACGGCCGTCTGGTGCATGCCGTCGCGCAGCATGTCGTTGACCGGCGCGTGCGGGCGGTTGATCGGCAGTTGCCCGAAGTTGGGGCCGCCGAGCCGGGTGATCTGCGTGTCGAGGTAGGAGAACAGCCGTCCGGCCAGCAGGGGGTCGTCGGTTATGTCGATGCCGGGGACGAGGTGCCCGGGGTGGAAGGCGACCTGCTCGGTCTCGTCGAAGAAGTCGGTGGGGTTGCGGTCGAGGGTGAGCAGGCCGATCGGCTGGACGGGCGCGAGCTCCTCCGGCACGATCTTGGTGGGGTCGAGCAGGTCGATGCCCTCGAAGGTCTGCTCGGGGGTGTCGGGGAAGGTCTGGATCCCCAGTTCCCACTGCGGGTAGGCGCCCGCCTCGATGGCGTCGGCGAGGTCGCGGCGGTGGAAGTCGGGGTCCACGCCGTTGATGATCTGGGCTTCCTCCCACACCAGCGAATGCACGCCCGCCTTGGGCTTCCAGTGGAACTTCACCAGGGTCGTGCCGCCGTCCGCGTCGACCAGGCGGAAGGTGTGGACGCCGAAGCCCTCCATGGTCCGGTAGGAGCGGGGGATGCCGCGGTCGGACATGTTCCACAGCGTGTGATGGGTCGCCTCGGTGTGCAGGGACACGAAGTCCCAGAAGGTGTCGTGGGCGCTCTGCGCCTGCGGGATCTCCCTGTCGGGGTGCGGCTTGCCGGCGTGGATCACGTCCGGGAACTTGATCGCGTCCTGGATGAAGAACACCGGGATGTTGTTTCCGACCAGGTCGAACACCCCTTCGGAGGTGTAGAACTTGGTCGCGAAGCCGCGGGTGTCCCGCACGGTGTCGGCCGACCCCCGGGACCCCAGGACCGGCGAGAACCGGACGAACACCGGCGTCTCGACGTCCTTGGCGAGGAACGCCGCCTTGGTGACGCCGGACGCCGTCCCGTAGCCCTTGAAGACGCCGTGCGCGCCGGCGCCGCGCGCGTGGACGACGCGCTCGGGAATCCGCTCGTGGTCGAAATGCGTGATCTTCTCGCGCAGATGGTGGTCCTGCAGCAGCACGGGTCCGCGCGGGCCCGCCTTCAGCGAGTGGTCGCTGTCGGAGAGCCGCAGCCCCTGCGCGCCGGTCAGGTAGGAGCCGTTCTGCTCGCGCACTCCTGCGGGGGCGCCGGTCGGCCGGCCGGTCGCCGTGAACGGCTCCGGCGCACCCTGGTCGGCCTTGGGGGGCAGCGGCTTCCGCGGGTCGGTCGGTTCCTCGACCTGCGGCGGCCGGCTTCCGGGCGCGCCCGGTAGGACGTCCGACGGCGCCATCGCGTCCTTGGCCTTGTCCGCCACCTTGTCGACCACGGACTTGACCGGGTTCTTCTCCTCCACGAGTCTCCCTTCGAGGTGTCACGGCTGCCGCCGTCGTCGACCTGCTTCTTTCCTCGTGTCCGAGATCAAACGCTCGGGCGTTCCGCCCGGCGAAGGCCCGAGCTCTTTGCCCGGGCGAGGTCACCGACGCGACCTGCGACGCGTCCGGCGTGATGGCTCGCGGAAGTCGACCTAGTGTGGTGAGCATGATGTCCGCCCCTCAGCTGCCCGCGGCGCTGGCGCCGTTCGTGGCGACGCTGAGCCCCTACGATCTCGGCACGGGCTCGGCCGGTGTCCACCGCGGGCTCCCCTCGACCACGGTGTCGATCACGATCCCCGAGGACCCGATGGAGATCGCCTGGCTCGGGCGGCCCTCCTCCCGGCGGCGGTTGCGGGCCGTGGTCGCAGGGCTCCACCTGGAGGCGGCGGAGCTGCGGCAGGTGGGCGGCACCCGCGGTGTCTGGCTGACGCTCAGCCCGATCGGAGCCGGGGCTCTCCTGGGCGTCCCGGCGGCGGCGCTGGCGGGGCACTTCGTCGAGCTGGCCGACGCGGTCCCGGCGATGGCGTCCCTGCCGGAACGCCTGGCGTCCTGCCGGACGTGGCCGCAACGCCGGACCGCGGTCGTCGAGGCTCTTGCGGCCGCTCTGGCTCAGCAGGGGGCGAACGCCGACGCGAACCGTCAGCAAGCGATGCTGGCGGCGCTGTCGGGAACCGGGCGAGTGCACGAGGCGGCCCGGCGTCTGGGATGCTCGCGACGCCACTTGAGCACCGCGGTGCGCGAGGAACTGGGAGTGACGCCGAAGGAGTATCAGCGCCTCCTGCGTTTCGAGGCCGCGCGAGGCGAACTCGTCACCGCCGCACGCACCGGGACGGTCGGTCTGGCGGCCGTGGCCGCCGCGTCGGGGTTCGCCGACCAGGCGCATTTCACCCGGGAGTGGCGGGCCATGGCCGGGTGCACCCCCACCGAGTGGCTGCGAGTGGAAGGTCTGGCCGCGCGGACTCCGTGATCAGATGTGGGGTGCGATCCGTTCCTGGTGCGATCCGTTCCCAATCGTTCAAGACTCCGGCTTCGCCCGGCACCACGCTGGACGCATGAGCGCAGCCATCGACATCCTCGCCCGCGTCATCGTGCCCGATCCGGATCGCGCGTCGGCCTTCTACCGGGACGCCCTCGGTGCCGAGCAGGTGTTCCGCGCTCCGCCGGGCGACGACGGCAGGCCCGCCGTGGTCGACCACCGCGTCGGCGGCTCGTTCTTCCGCGTCTCGCCGGCCGTGGCCTCGTGGGGATGGCTGTCACCGAGCGATCTCGGCGGCTCCCCGGTCCTTCTGGAGATCGAGGTCGACGATCCTGACGCGGTCGGGGAGCGCATGGTCGCTCATGGCGCCGAGGTGGTCGTCCCGATCGAGAACCGGCCCTACGGCAAGCGCTCGGGCCGCGTCCGCGACCCGTTCGGCCACCTGTGGATCATCACCGGTGAACCGCGCTGAGCCGCCACCGGCCGCTGCGCGCGCTTCAGGACATCCTGCCCGCTGGGTGTGGACGATCGCCGTCCAGTGCCGGTGCTGCGTCTACTGTGCGGCGCCGCCCGCCACGAGTGCGGGCAGGTCCGCGAGGCCGAGGCCCGCCGCAGTCGGTGAGCCTCGGCCCTCGCGGCGAGTAGGAGAAGTCCGGCGTGGTCGGCAGACGCGGGACTGACGACGGACCAGGCACCCATCATCTGCCGGACACAGAACGCCTTCCGCTCATGCCGTCTTGGTGGATCGTCCGGAGTCAGGCGACGGTGATTCCGCCTTCGGTGGAGTCGGTGGAGTGGCTGAGTTCCTCCCAGGCGTCGAAGTCGTCCTGGACGCGTTGGCGCCCGGCGGCGACCAGGCGTACTGCGTCCGAGCCGAGCAGGACGTGCACGGGAGGCTTCTCCGCGTCCAGGAGGGCGAGGATGGCGTCGCCCGCGCGGTCGGGGTCACCGATGCCCTGACCCGCGAGGGCCTGGCGGCGGGCCCGGATCGGGTCGAACAGCGCGTCGTAGTCGGCGATGCTGCGCGGTGCGCGGACCAGTGACCTACCTGCCCAGTCGGTTTTGAACGCGCCGGGGGCCACGGCCGTGACCCGCACGCCGAACTGGGCGACCTCTTGGGCGAGGGTGTCGGTGATGCCTTCCAGGGCGTGCTTGCTGCCTTCGTAGAACGCCAGTCCGGGGAAGGTGGTGTGCCCGCCCATCGAGGTGATCACGAAGATGTGGCCGCCGCGCCGTTCCCGCATGCCGGGCAGGACCGCCTTGACGGTCGCGACCGTCCCGAACACGTTGACCTCGAACTGGCGGCGCACATCGGCCATCGATGACTCTTCGAAGGTGCCTTCGAGCCCGTAGCCGGCGTTGGCGACGAGCACTTCGACCGGGCCCAGCTCCGCTTCGGCGGCCCGCACCGTGGGCTCGATCCGGTCCGCGTCCGACAGGTCGAGGACGAAGGCCCGGGCGCGGTCGGGATTCAGGGCCCGGAAGGCGGCCGCATGCTGCTCGGTGCGCACGGTGCCCGCGACCCGGTGCCCGGCCGCCAGGGCGCGTCGGGCGATGGCCAGTCCGAGGCCGGTGCTGACGCCGGTGATCAGGAATGTCTTGCTCACTACAGGGTCCTTTCGTGGACGAGTGCCAGGCCGCGGGGCGTGCGTGGGCACGGCGGCATCGACCCCGCGGGTATGGCGGGGTCTTGGCTGGCTGGGTGGTGTCGGTGCCGGATCGCCCGGTTCGGGCGGTCGTCAGGACTCGGCGGCGGTGTCCCGGATGGTCGCGGTCGCGGGTTCGCTGCCCCAGCTGGCCAGCAGCCGCAGGCGCTCCTGAGACGGCGAGCCGGACGGCGCGCTGTAGACCACGAGCGATTGGCCCGGGTCGGCGACCGAGGTGAAGATCTCGTACTGCAGTTCCAGGTCACCGGCGACAGGGTGGTGAAGGCGTTTCAGGCCGGTGCTGCGTTCCTGGACGCGGTGTTCCGACCACCACGCCGGGAACTCCGGTGAGCGCATCATCAGCTCACCGATCAGGCCGGCGATGTGCTGGTTTCGGGGCTGGGCGGCGGCGGCCATCCGCAACCCGTGCACGTAGTCCCGGGCGACGCGTTCCCAGTCGCGCCACACCAGGCGAGCACGCGGATCCAGCAGCGTCCACCGCGCCATGCTGCGTTCCCGGCGCGGCAGCTCGGCCACCTCCGGGAACAGCAACGCCCACATCGTGTTCCCGCCGACGACGGTGAGGTTCCGGTCGCTGACGAAAGCAGGAGCCAGATCCATCGACTCCAGCACCTGCCGCAGCGCCGGTCGTAGCCGCGACGAGGGCTCGGCCCGGTCCCTGTGCCCGGCCGTGGCGCCCGCGAGGGCGAACAGATGCCGCCGCTCGACGTCATCGAACCGCAGCGCGTCGCAAAGGGCATGCAGTACCTGTTCGGACGGTTGCCGGGCGCGGCCTTGTTCCAGACGGGTGTAGTACTCGGTGCTCATCCCGGCCAGCTGTGCGACCTCACTCCGCCGCAGACCGGCGACCCGGCGACCGGCGCCGAACTCGACCGGCAGACCGATCTCATCCGGCGTGAGTCCAGCACGGCGGGCCCGCAGGAAGTCGCCCAAGTCGTTTTTGCCCATGCCCCAAGTCTGCTCAGCCGCCCGGCCGATCACCAAGGGCGTAGCTGGCCCCGCCAGTACTACGCACCGGGTCAGGCGAGGCTCGGCAAGGCCAGCCGAGAACGTCTCCACCGAGCGCCGAGCGCCGAGCGCCGAGCGCCGAGCCAGACCACATCGCCCATCTGCACGTCTGAAGAAGGCAGCATCTGGGCGGAATCCTCAACGAGTTACGAACATGCCGATTGACCTGCGCGGATGTACTTCTCGGTGAGCGCGGCGTTCTTGCCCACTTCAGATGGGCGGTATCAGATCGCTCCCGCTGATGGTGTACGTCAGCGGGGGATAGACGAAGTCCGTTTCGTTGTTCTCACGGCGCCGTAGCCGGTAGAAGTCGCGCCTCTGCTCTTCGTCGGCCAACGTGAGGCGCGCACCCTGCGGAAGCAATGCGTGCCCGTCACGAAACCGAACGAGGGTCTTTGACGTCCGGAAGGTCGCGCCTAGCCATTGGTTGTCGGTCGCCTGGGCGGACGGGTCCAGTACGATCTTGTGTTTGAGTCGCCGATTCGTGTCGGTGGAGAATGCGACGATGCTGTTGTGGCCCAGGGTGATCTCGAATTTCTCGTCACCGCCCCCCTTCGATTCGAAGATCAGCTTTCTCGAAGGGCTCGCTTCGGCGTGCCGATAACAGGAGAAGACGGCGATGAACGACCCGTCGGCCAGATCGAGGGCTTGGTCGGAATGGCCGCTCATGGTTTTGTAAGCGTTCGTGTAGCTCTCGATGAGAGCGTTGTTGAAGGCGACCGGAAGCGCCGCACGTTCTTGGATCTGTTGAGCTAGCCGTTCGTGGACCGCCCGAAAACGCTGCGTCGGGCTGCTGTATTGAGTGGTCGTGCGTACGAGAGGCACGCCTTCCGCCTCGTCGACCCTGGTGAGCACGGCGCCGCGCCGACCCTTTCCCACGTCTTCCAAGCGAGTCGAGGCTGACAGTTCTGCGAAGAGGTTCCCTTCGGACGGCAAGGCGTACGAAAGGATCTCAGTCGAGATGCTAGACCTGGGGGGCACTGTAGTCTCCCGTGTTCATGCTGAAGAAGAACGCGTCGCCGTAATCGATGAAGGACGAAGTCTTGTTCTCCTCGGCATACAGTCTGCGCAGTTCGTTCATGCCTGCCTGGGTGGGCGGCTCCAGCCTCACCAGATCACCGTCGAGTTTGAGGAATGTGCAGCCGTTCTTGTGGACGGCTTCGGCGCTCGAACAGCGCACCACATATCCCAAGCGGGTGGGGAGCAGTTCGGCGTTCAACGTCGAGGGGCGGATCTCGTGCGTGTACAGGCGGTTGGTGGACAGTGGCATGAAGAACACTGATCCGGGATAGAGAGTCACCGTGAACTGCGGAGGGAACGCGACCCCGTCGCGTTCTCCGGTCGGCTCCTTGAGACGAAAGTGGAGCTTGGTCAGACCGCTCGCACCCTTCACGCCGTAGTCGAAGGGGTCTTCGGCCAGAGGTTGCAGTTTGTCGAGCCGGTCATAGAAGGTGCAGAAGGCCATGATGCCGTTGACGGGCATGTCCTTGGTCTTGTCGGCATGCGCCGAGATCTTGGCCTTGGATTGCCTGCGCTCGTCCGTGGCAGGGGTGTTGTGGTAGATCTGAGCGAGGACGTGGTTCAGCTGTGCCTGGTTCCGGAAGACGGCGGCGGCCTCGCGGTTCAGTGCCTCGACGATGCGCTTGTCGGTCGAGCGAAAGCCCTCGGTCGGCCCGGACAGATTCGTTGAGCACCGGAGCAGGCGGAAATGCAGTTCGTCGCCGTTTCGCGTGACCGGCGTCAGATAGATTCCGCTGCGATGGGCCGTTCCGGGTTTGGTGGACTCCGTCAGGGACTGGAACTCATGCTCTGCACGGATCCGGTTGAAGTGATCGGAGTCGAGGTCGAAAAAACGCCGATAGTACACGCCGGCGCCGTGGACGCGGATGGGAACCCGACCGAGGTCGATGAGGGGCCAAGGTTCGTCACCGTCCTCGTGATACCCGTGGGAAAGATCCCGGATAACGAATACCCGGGCCGCCGTCTGCAGTTGGTGGCCGCTGATACCGGATACGTCGCCACACAGGTAGATGCTCTTCTGTGCGAGGTCGGGGGAACCAGAAGCCAGATCCTCATGCGTGATCATGGATCCGAAAAAGTCCCGGATCAAGTCATGGTCTCGCAACGTCGAAGGCGCAACCAAGATGGTGCGAATATCCTCAAGGCAGGCTTCTGCTGGTTCCGTCGTGGACATTGAGTTGTACCTGCCATTCGCGCTCTGGGACACGAACCCGCAGAGCCGACCGGATGCCTGCCGGTCCGTTTGCCCCGTTCCCGGATCTTCCGGACGGTAGAGGACGCAAGATTATCACCTTTTGGTCGGTCACGACTTGGCTGAACGGTGATCGGCGCCCGGAGGCATATTCACAAAGTTCGGCGAGCGTGTGCACGGCCTTCTCGAAGACGCCGGAGCCCTGTCGGCCATCGTCGACGCGGCACAGGTCGCCGGGAGGATCGGCGTGCGCTTCGCGGGCGCGGCCTTTACCGGGTCGCGGCAGCCGGGGGGCTGGTGGCGGTTCGGGGCCGCCGTCGCGTACGAGGTGCATGTGTACGAGGGCATGGCCGAGCGCGCCAAGGCCGAGCGGACGGAACGCCGCGCAGGCTTGGGCGGCTCTCGGCGACCATCACCGGGGTCTGCAGGAACAGCCGCTCGAACGACGCCTTCCAGACGTAAGCCGACCTATCCAGCCTGAACGGCGCGCCCTCGGCGTCGGGATCGGCGTCCTCTGGCAGCTCGAAGCCGAGGTCCCGTTCCGGGCCGAGGCCCTGCACTGGCTGGCCTCCCGTCGCCAAGGGCGCCGGGGCGGCGTCGTCCCCTGAGTCCGAAGCGCGTGCCGTCGACACCGGTAGGGGAGAGGTCAGTCCTGGTCAGGGCTGGTCCAGCGCGACTGGCGGCCGGAGGGGCGCGGGAGCGTGCCGCGGGCGAGGATCTGCTCGTGTATCTGGTCGAGGGCCGTGTGCAGCGGCGCGAGCAGGTCGGGGTCGAGCCCGTCGAAGAACATCTGCTTCACCAGTGCGGCATGTCCGGGGGTGGCCCGGCGCAGCGCCGCGGCGCCCGTCGGGGTCAGCACGGCGTCGGTCGCCCGGGCGTCGCTGCTCGACGGGCGGCGCTCGACCAACCCGCGCGCTTCCATGCGCAGCACCTGGTGGGAGACCCGGCTGCGCTCCCAGCCGATCCGGATCGCCAGGTCGCTGAGCTGCAGTCGCCTGCCCGGGGAGTCGGCCAGTGCGTTGAGGACGTGGAAGTCCTGGTGGGAGAGGTCGCCGTCGACCTGCAGTTCGCGGTTGATCTCGTAGTTGAGGCGCAGCGCCACCCGCATGTACGCGAACCAGGTCGCTTCCTGCTCGGCGGTCAGACCGCCGGCCTCGCGGGGTGCCGACCCGTCCGCGCGGTCCCGCCGGTCCTTCGCCTTCGCCATGCGGCCTGCCCCTCTGCGAGATCACCGGCGTCGCGCTCAGGTTAGCCAACCAGGTGCGCAGGACGCGCCGGGACTATTTACGTGACACATCACGTTAGGGCATGCGTGACACATCACGTAAAGCCGCGAGGGCGGCGGATGGAGACGGTGATGACGAAGGCGATCGTGCTCAGTGACTACGGAGCCCCCGAGGTGCTGGTCCCGAGCGAGATGGAGGTCGGGTCACCGGGGCCGGGGCGGATCCGGGTGAACATCGCGTTCGCCGGGGTCGGCCCGACCGATCTGGCGATCCGGTCGGGGCGGCTGAAGGGCGCGTTCGGCGCGCACCCGGGGTCGGTCCTCGGCTTCGAGGCGGCCGGCACGGTCGACGCGGTCGGCCCGTCGGTGGACGACGTTCGGCCGGGCGACCCGGTTGCCGTCTTCCTCCCCGGACTCGGCGGCTACGCCGAGCAGGTACTGGCCCGTCACTGGGTGCGAGTGCCGGAGCAGGTCGGTCTGCAGGACGCCGCGGCGCTACCGGCCTCGGGGGAGGCTGCGGCGCGCGTGGTCGATGAGGTCGGCGTCGCCTCTGGCGAGACGGTGCTGGTCGTCGGGGCGGCGGGGTCGGTCGGGCTGATCGCCGCCCGGCTCGCGGCCGCGCGCGGTGCCCGGGTGCTGGCCGCGGTCCGTCCCGAGGACTTCGCCCTCCTGGAGAAGGCGGGCGCCACCCCGGTCGCCTACGGTCCCGCGCTGGCGGCGAACGTCCGGGCGGCCGCCGGGCGGGTGGACGCGGTCATCGACGCGTCCGGCGCCGGCGTGCTCGGTGCCGCGGTCGAGCTGGCCGGCGGGCCCGGCCGGGTGGTCACCCTGTCCGACCCGCATGCCGCCGACTTCGGCGTCCGGCTGTCCGGACCGGACGGCCCGCGCATCGACGAACGGCTGCGCGACGTCATGACGGCGCTGGCCACGGGAGAGATCACGCTGCGGTCCCGGACCGTCGCGCCGCTGGCCGACGCCGCGAGGATCCACCGCGAGCTGGAGACCGGCGGGCTGCGGACCAAGGTCCTGCTGTCCGCGCGGGCCTGAGACATTCGAGAGGAGCATCGATCATGGGTCAGCTGGACCACAAGGTCGCCCTGGTCACCGGTGGCACATCGGGAATCGGTCGGGCGACGGCGCAGCGGTTCGCCGACGAGGGCGCGTTCGTCTTCGTCACCGGGCGCCGCCAGGCCGAACTCGACGCGACCGTCGAGACGCTGGGAGCCAACGGCCGGGGAGTGCGCGGCGACGTGTCCCGCGCCGACGACCTCGAGGAGATCTTCGCGCAGATCCGCCGGCACGGACGCGGCCTCGACGTGCTGTTCGCCAACGCCGGCGGCGGCTCGTTCGCGCCCCTGCCCGACGTCACCCCCGAGCACTTCGACGAGACATTCTCGATCAACGTGCGCGGCACGCTGTTCACCGTGCAGAAGTCGCTTCCGCTGCTCAACCCGGGAGCGTCGGTCATCCTGGCCGGTTCGACCGCGGCCACCAGCGGCACGGCGGCGTTCGGCGTCTACGCCGCGAGCAAGGCCGCGATCCGGTCGTTCGCCCGCACCTGGGCCGTGGAACTGGCGGACCGGGGCGTCCGGGTGAACACGATCGTGCCGGGCCCGATCGAGACCGAGGGGCTGCGCGGCCTGGCCCCCGACGAGGCCGCGGCCGACGACCTCGTGCGGCAGTTGGGCGAGGCCCTGCCGCTCGGACGTCCGGGACGGCCGGAGGAAGTCGCCAACGCGGTGCTGTTCCTCGCCTCCGACCAGAGCAGCTTCGTCACCGGCAGCGAACTGTTCGCCGACGGCGGCGACGAGCAGCAGTAGTCCCCCCGGGGCCGCCGGCTGAACCCGGCGCTGTCCGGAGCGGTCCTGTGCGGGGCCGCTCCGGACACACGGGCGATGAGCAAAGAGCGTCGGCGGGTTCGATCACCGACCGCCGGACCCGACGTCCGCTCAGGCCGGTGCGGGTTCACCGCCAAGAGCGGGTTCGTGAACACCGGGCGCGCTCGCAACGGCCGCCGCCAGGCGGACGGCGTGGTCCTCCTGGAAACGCGTGAGCCGCCACACCACCAGCGCGCCGAACACGGCCGCGGCCACCCCGTCCACCGCGACCGGCACATAGAGGGTGAGCACGTTGCCGATGTGCCCTCCGGTACCGGCGAGGGTCAGCCGCGACGACAGCCGGACGCCCGCCAGATAGACGAGCCACGTCGCCCACCACGCGTTGACCTGCCAGATCGACGCGCCGGGCGGGGCGCTGGCGCGCCACACCGCGCCGACGATGGCGCGCGGAACGCGCAGGTTCAGGAAGGGAACGAACCAGCCGAAGATCACCCACGGACGGCCCCACCCGTCCGGGATGTCGATGACGTCGGCGTTCGTCCGTGCCCGCCACAGCCAGACGATCACGGGGACGGCGGTGAGGAGGGTCAGCCCGTACTCCGCGGCCGATCCGACCGCCAGGACGTCGCACACCCGGTCGGCCGTCGATGTGACGCCGCCCCCGCTGAGCAGCGCGATCGCCCAGATCGCCGTCCCGGCGAGGACGGCGAGCAGCAGCGCGTTCGCGGCGAGCCCGGCCAGCGCCGCCAGCGCCGCCGCCCGCGGCGGCTTGATGATCTGATGCGTCACGGGTGGACCGTACCTTTCGCCTCCGGGGAAAAACGAAAAGTGATCTTTGCAGAAGCGGCCGGTGCGCGGAACCGCACGAAGATCACAAGACAGTGACGGCTCAGGCCGCCGGTAATTTCGGCGCGTCCGATTCCGGAAACCGATGTAGCTCACCGCAACTACGGAGGGTCGCGTTTCTCGTTCGGGCCGAACGTGAACCGAGCTGCCGACCGAGATCGACGGCCCCGAACGTGCCTTCTCGAGCTGCTGAGCGGCGGGCCGACGGCCTGCGTCCGGGGGCGGCGAACTACCGCTGCCTCACCGCCGATGTGACTGCCGAAAACCATGTCCATGCGGATGAAATCGACGGGCCGGCGGGGCTCCACCATGGGACTCGATCAGCCGTAAAGAAAGAGCGCCGAGAGTTCTGGTGCTGCGGCATCAGATCGGCGTACAGGAGCATCAGCTTGTCGTTTCACTGCGGTGGACGCCGCTGGCGGCGCTGCCGCACCGGCGGTGGCGACACCTGCTCAGCGCGTCGGATGCCGACACTGCCGTCTCAACGGAGTTGGCCTCCTGCCGCACCGTGGCTATGCTACACGCACAACAGTTTGATCTTGAGCGGAGGCCATTCGTGCCCGAGGACGGTCCATCACCGGAGATCGACACCACTCGGCCGAGTGTCGCCCGCATGTACGACTACTACCTGCACGGCAAGGACAACTTCCAGGTCGACCGCGACGCCGCGGACCGGGTCGCGCGGGCCATGCCGGAGATCGGCGAGCTGGCCCTGGAGAACCGCTCCTTCCTGCGCCGCTCCGTGCGGTACATGGTGCGCCGGGGAATCCGCCAGTTCCTCGACATCGGTTCCGGGCTGCCGACCGTCGGCAACACCCACGAGGTCGCGCAGGAGATCGTCCCGGACGCCCGCGTCGTCTACGTCGACAGCGATCCGATCGTGCTGGTGCACGGGCGCGCGCTGCTCGCGACCAACGAGTTCACCACCGTCGCCCAGGCCGACATGCGCCGGCCCGCGGACGTCCTGGAGCACGCCGCGACGACCGGTCTGATCGACTTCTCCGCTCCGGTCGGCGTTCTGATGATCGCCATGACCCACTTCCTCACGCTGGACGAGCGAGAAGGCGTCATGGCGCCTCTGCGCGACGCCCTGGCGCCGGGCAGCCATCTCGCCGCGACGCACGTGACGACGGAAGGGCACGACGCGGCGGCCGTCGAGCAGATCGAGGCTGCCTACGCGGCCACCCCGACGCCCATCTATTTTCGCGGCAAGGCGGATATCGCACTGTTCTTCGAGGGCTTCGAGTTCGTCGATCCGGGTCTGGTCACCATCGACGCGTGGAATCCCGAAGACGATAAGGCGGACAGGCCGGCCAAGGATGTCGGTAAATGGCTTTACGGCGGCATCGGCCGCAAAATCTGAGTCCACGCCACGCCGTTCGTCGAGGCGGCGGCGCGTTTCTGCATCCTATTCGGCCACATGCCGTACTGGGTGCCGTACCGCTGAGGCAGGCCGGCATTGACCCGGACGCGATCCTCCAGGTAGGCGAGATCCTTCGGATCGGCGTCGCCGCGCTCCACCGCCTCTCGCATCGCCCGCAGGAAACGGCGTTGCGCCCGCCGGCGCCAGTCGGCGTGCTGGGCGAGCAGCCAGGCGGCGTGGGCCGCGTCCCTCCCGACCAGCGCGGTCCCGGGCCACCCCCGCCGCCGGACGACGCGGTCGAGCCACGCGGTGTTGCCGCCGTCGACCCAGACGAAGCGCAGGGCCTTGAGAGGCGAGAGGGAGGTCTGCGGGGTCGATGCGCGGACCCTCTGGTCCCGCGCGGCCCGGCGCAGCAGATCCGCCCGCAGTCTCCGATCCACGACCCCACTATCCCTCTCCGGGCTCCCGGTACGGTCGGGGGTCATGACCGACCGCCTGGACCGATCCGACGACCCGTGGCAGCGGCGGTGGACGTGGGACCGGCGGTTTCCACCGCGTTGGCTGCTCGTCGGATTCACCGGCACACCGCAGTTCCCCGACGACGACGCCTTGGCGTTGTGCGCCGACATCGACGGGTTGTTCGTCGACCTGCCGCCCCGTCCGCGGGAACGCTTCACTCTCCTGGACTGCGTGCCGGACGGCGCGCTCGCCTCGGTGATCGACTCGCCGGCCTCCACCACCGCGGGGTCCGAACGAGCGTGGCTGGGCAACCTATGGCTGTCGTCCAGACCCGATGACCCTGCGGCACGGCGCGGCTGGATCGGTGAGCAGTTGCTGGACGTGACGGTCGTGGGCCACCGGCCGTCCAAGACGTCCCCGGAACACCTCGACATCGACCTGGAGGGCCTGGCCGATGTGCAGGACCGCACCGACGGTGTCGCCCGTCCTGACGACGTCACCGGATTGGTGTTGAGCGGTCCGGATGGCGCGCCGTGCGGTGTCTGCGCCGACATCACCGGCCTGTTCCGGGAACCCGCCGAGCCGCCGGTACCGCACATCACCCTGGTCGGTTGCCGGCCCGAGCCGCCGCTGCTGACCGCGATCGCCGCGGCACACCAGACGACGAAGGCCGGGCTGCGCCGCCGCCGGATGTCGGCGGACGTGGGAGCGGTCGCCGCCGACGGTTCGGCGGTACGTCTGGTCGGTGGCAACGTGTCCGGCACTGTCATGTCGAGCGTCCCGTCCGCGCTCGGTCCCGACCTCCTGGACGTCACCATCGCCGCCGACGCACGCGAACCGCACCCTGCCGCGACCCGCGACATCGTGGACCTGTGGTTCACCGGTCGGCCCACCGAACGCAGCCTGTGGGCGCGCTATGACCGGACGCTGCGGCACGAGTGGGCCGGCGTGGCGCTGGCCCATCACCGTGACAACGACCCCGACCAGCGGGCAGGAACCGTCTTTCACCTCGACGGCCGCTTCGTCACCGACATCGAGGGCTTCTACTGCGCCATCGGTGAGGCGATCAACGGCCCAGGCGGCTACTTCGGCTGGAACCTGGACGCCCTCGACGACTGCCTGAGCGGGAAGTGGGGCGCCGCGGCTCCCTTCCGGCTGGTCTGGCACGACTCGGCGGTGGCCCGCCGGCACCTCGTCGCCGGCCCCGACCGCCACCGACATGCGCCGGCGGTGCCCCTCGACACACTCCTGGAGATGCTCACCGCTCACGGCATCGACGTCGAACTACGCTGAACATCGACACGCGATGGGCCGGGGCGGGAGCGTCCTCAGCGCCAGCCGAGCTCGGGTGCCACGTGAGTCAGGATGTTCTCCAGGACGTGCACGTTGTAATCCACGCCGAGCTGGTTGGGAACCGTGAGCAGAAGCGTGTCCGCCGCCTGAATGGCCTCGTCGCCCGCGAGCTGCTTGACCAGCACGTCCGGCTCGGCCGCGTATGAGCGTCCGAACACCGCCCTGGTCTTCTCGTCGATCATCCCGATGTGGTCGTCCGAGTCGGCGCTCCGGCCGAAGTAGGCGCGGTCCAGATCGCTGGTCAGCGCGAAGATGCTGCGGCTCACCGAGACACGTGGGGTGCGTTCGTGCCCGGCGTCCTTCCACGCCTGCCGGTAGGCCTCGATCTGCTTGCGCTGCTGGACGTGCAGCGGCTCGCCGGTCTCATCGTCCTTGAGCGTGGAGCTCTGCAGGTTCATGCCCAGCTTGGCCGCCCACACGCTGGTCGCGTTGGAGCTCGAGCCCCACCAGATGCGGTCGCGCAGGCCCTCGGAGTGCGGCTCGACGCGCAGCAGCCCGGGCGGATTGGGGAACATCGGCCGCGGGTTCGGCTCGGCGAAGCCCCTGCCCTGCAGCACCATGAGCAGCACCTCGGTGTGCTTGCGCGCCATGTCGGCATCGGTGTCGCCCTCGGGGGGCTCGTACCCGAAGTACCGCCAGCCGTCGATGACCTGCTCCGGCGATCCCCGGCTGATGCCGAGCTGCAACCGCCCACCGGAGATCAGGTCGGCGGCCCCGGCGTCTTCGGCGAAGTACATCGGGTTCTCGTACCGCATGTCGATCACGCCGGTGCCGATCTCGATGCGCGAGGTCTTCGCACCGATCGCGGACAGCAGCGGGAAGGGAGAGGCCAGCTGCCTGGCGAAATGATGCACCCGGAAGTAGGCGCCGTCGGCGCCGAGTTCCTCCGCGGCCACGGCGAGGTCGATCGACTGCAGCAGCGCGTCCGCCGCGGACCTGGTCTGCGAGCCCGGGCCGTCACTCCAGTGACCGAACGAGAGAAAACCGATCTTCTTCACACCGTCGTCAACCATCCCGACGCCCACGAGATTCCAGCACGCCTGACCACGGCCGTGCCACGATCATCGACCGTCGCACACCAAGCCCAGCGGAACCCCCCTGCTCAGGGCGCCGGCGCGGGGCCGGGCGGGAGCTGCACCGTCGTGATCAGGTCGCAGGGACCGGTGCCGGAGCCGCTGTAGGCGTGGGTGATCTGGTCGGCGGTGGTGATGCGAACGGCGCGGTCTTCCGGCGGCCCTTGCATGAGAGGGACGAAGATGCCGAGGGTGTCGGCCAGGTGGACCAGAGTGGCGAGGTTGCGGTTGCCCTGGCGCTGACCAGCTCGCTGGCCTACGGGTGCGCCGATCTCCTTGGCGTCCGCGAGCCTCGTGGTGGAGCTGGCTGCACCGGGCGCCGGCGGTAGCGGAGTCGCCCCGCTGGTCGGCGGCCGCCGGGGTGCTCGACTTGATCGCGAACCTGCTGTTCCTGCTCGCCGCGTGCAGCGGCGACCTGTCGGCCGTGGCGGTGATCGTCGGCTTGTACCCGGCCGGGACGGTTCTGCTCGCCCGCGGCGTCCTGCGCGAGCGGATCGGCCGCGTCCAGATCGCCGGACTGGACACCGCCGCCGTCGCGGTCAGCCTGCCGGCCCTCACCTGACCCGGATCCTGCCTCTCATCGCTCCCGATCAGGCAAGGGCGGCCATCGCCGACACCGGCCCTGGCCTCAGAGGCGGTGGGCGGGCAGGGTGGGGACGGTGTCGGTCCAGCCCTGACGGCGGACGAGGGTGTACCCGTCGAGCTCGCCCGCGAGGCGGTTCTCCACGGCGAGGGGGCGCCCCGTCCGCGAATCGATGATCAGCCTGGTGTCCATGGCTCCGGTGGCGGTCCAGAAGGCGACGCCGTGGCGGCCGAGGCGGTCGGTGACGGTTCCATGGCTGCGGTCGATCGGAAGGCCGGCCAGCACGCGGTACAGGGTGGCCTGGACGGCGGGCGGCGCGGGGGCGCCGACCAGCAGGTCGGTGATCTGCTGGAACGTGACGTCCGGCGGGGGAGTCCGGCCGGCCTTCGGTTCCGTCGCCGGGGTGGTGGAGCCGAGCCACAGCTCGTCCAGCGCCGTCTTGAGCGCCGTGGGATCGGTGGGCAGCGCGGCGATCTGATCGAGGGTGATGGGGGCGCCCGCCGCGCTCGGATAGGTCGGTTCTTCCTGTCGGGTCGTGCGCATGGTGCGCTGCAGGGCGAGCGCTGCGGGTGGGGCCGTCCGCAGGCCGACGCTCATGCCGTGGATCTCGCACGTGCGGGGACGCGGCGCGCCGGTCCGCCGCCAGGCGCGTTCGTCGGCGCCGCTCAGCCTCCGGTCGGTGACCGCATCGACGACGAGCCAGCTGGTGTCGCGCCCGGATCGGGCTGCCCAGAGCCGGGCGCGGCACGTCGAGGAGAAGCGGTACAGGGGTTTCGCGGTGGGGGGCGGCGGCCCCGCGGCGGTGTCGCCCAGGTAGCTCGCCGTGGTGTAGGTGCTGAGGTCGGCCGTCCAGTACCGTCCGGCCGCCGTGTCGCCTTGCTGGAGCGTCGTGGCGGCGGCGAGGAGGGTTCGGCGTGCCGACGGCGGATCGGTGTCCTGGCCGGTCGTGCGTGCCACGACGATCAGCCCGGCGACCAGGGCCGCCGCCGCGACGATGGCGCCGCCGTACCGGACGCGCCGTCCGGGCGCGCGGGTGGGGACCCGGCCCGGCTCCGGTCCCGACATCGCGCGGGCGCGGATGCGTTCGAGCCGTCCGGGATCGGCGGGCGGGTCGAGCCGGTCCGGCCGAACGGCCGCCATCGTCGCCAGCAGATCGGTCTTCCTACTCATCGGTGTCACCTTCACTTCCCGGATCCGCGTCGCGCGCCGCGTCGTCGATGTGGCGGTCGAGGTGGCGGCGCGCCCGGTGGACGCGCATGGCGAGCGCGGGCCGGGAACAGCCCAGGACCTCGGCGGCCTCGCGCGGCGACAGCCCGTGCCAGCCGAGCAACATCAGGACCTCGCGGTCCCGTTCGGGCAGCGCGGCCAGCGCCCGCAGCAGGACGGTCCGGTCGACGATCAGCTCGGCGACGTCCCCGGCGACCGGCGGCGAGGTCGCCGCCCAGGCATGCAGTTCCGCGGCGATCAGGTCCTGCCGCACCTCCTGGCGCCACTGCTCCCGGATGACGTTGCGCGCGACGCCGATCAGCCAGGCCAGCGGGACGTCCGGCACCACGTCGCGCCGCCGCCACGCGATGACGAACGTTTCGCTGGCCACCTCCTCGGCGAGCGCGCCGCCGACCCGCGTCACCGCGTAGGCGTACACGCGGGCGAAGTACCGGCCGAACAGCTCGTCGAACCATTCGGTCGACCCCCGGTCCGCGCGCTCGGCGCGAGGCTCCCGACCGCTCACGCCACGCTCGTCCAATCTCGTCACACTGAGAAGTGAGCAAAACCGGCCCGATATCACTAGAGACAGGAAAATGATCCTCCGCTCGCCCGGGAACGGTGCCGGAGGCCACGACGCACGGCTGTGTGCGGACGGCCGTAGGGGACGCGGCGACGCGGTGGCTCTCGACGGCCGTGGCCGCGGTGGTCATAACACCGGGATCCACCGGACAGGCCCTAGAGTCGATGGCTCCCGGTCACTGCAGGGAAGGTGCGCGATGGTGGGCTCTGTGGGATTGGACGCCGGTGCCGTCGGCGAATGGTGCGCTCGTGCGTTCACCGGGGCACCGACGGTGGCCGCGCGGTTGCCGGCCGGTTCCGGCAGAGCACACGGCGAATACGCCGAGCGGGCACTTGCCCTGCGCATGGGCGCTCTTGTGCAACAGGTGCCGCCGTATCGCGCGCTGCGCGGACTGCAGGCGGTCGTTCCCGACGGGTGGGCGGACCGCATGGCGCGGCGGTACGCATCGCACGCGCAACTGGTCCCGCCCTTCCGGGAAACGGCCGCCGATATGCGGCCCACTGCGTACGGGTGGGTCGACAGCCTGCGGGAACGGGACCTGAGGAAAGCGTTCATCGCGTTATCCAGCCCGCCGGAGCCCGGCCCGGTGGAAGCGGTCCTGTCCGAGCTGATCGACCGCGTCCGGCGCTATTTCGCCGCGCACTCGAGAGTCGGCGTGATCGGCGGCGCGGAGACGGGGCTGGCGCGGCTCTGCCTGATGCTGGCCCGGTTCGAGGCGGGTGTGCTGCCGGAGGCGGACGCCACCGTCGAGCAGATTCACCGGAGCGTCCCTGAGGACGAGGTGCGCGAGCTGGTCGGCCTCGTCCGGAAGCTGCCCCGCGCCCTGGGCGCCCGGCTGGGCGGGCCGGGCACCATGCGGGGCGTCGCCGAGCCCGTGTTCGTGCACGGGCTCGCGGAGGGCGACCTGATGATCGGCGACACGCTGGTCGCGGTCAGCCTCGGCGGCGCGGCCGAGGTGGCCCGGCGGCTCCGGCACCTCGTCGCGCACGCGTGGCTCGACACCGGCGACCTCTACGGCGTCCGCGCGGCCGGGGTGTACCTCGCGGACTCGGGCGCCCTGGTGACCTGGCCGGTCACCGACCTCGCCGCCCGGTTGCTGTCCGGCGCCGACCCGGGCGCCGCCCGCGCCGAGTTCCGTGCTCTGGCCGAACGGGAGATCGCGGCGCCCAGGCCGGTGGCGCGTGCGGACGCCGCGCTCCGGCACCGGCGCGACTGCGCCCTGGTCGAGACGACGATGCCCGCCTCCGGTGGGCGGCCGCGCCCCGGCTGGTCGGTGACGCCCAACGGACCGACCTGCCCCAGCCGGGACCTCGCCGAGTTGGCCATGCCGTTCTGCGCCGGCCTTCCCGACGGCTGGCGCCTCGACTACTCCGAGGACCCCTACGGCACCATGCCCCCGCACTGGGAAGTCGTCAAAGGGCGCCAGAAGTACCCTTCGCCCGGGACCGATGCCGACGGTCTCGCCCTCGTCCACTTCTTCGCCACCGTGCACGAAACCCGGAGTGCGCCGGTCGAAAAGAAGGAGTCCATTCGCGCGACTCCGAAGAAGCCCACCGTCTACGGGCCGGAAGTGTGGAACACCGCCTTCGGCGCCGAGTGGACGTACTGGGACCTGTGGTTCAGCGCCGTGTGCGTCGCGGACCACAACGGCGACTGGGACGAACTCGACGCGAGCCTCTTCGCGAAACCCGCCAACCGGGATTTCGCCGAGCGCATGTGGTCGCACCTGGTCGACCTCAGGAAGCGTCTCACCGCCGTCGGGAGAACCACCGCGGACCTCGCCGGTGCTCTGGCCGCCGACCGCAAGACGCTGACCAAGGCACGGTCGAAGGTGAAGAAGGGCACGGGTGTCCGGGACAAGGACCATTCACCCGCCATGCGCGACACCCCGAGCCAACGGCACATCGTTCGGGCGCACTTCGGTAGCTGGGATCTGTATCCGGTCTCACCGCGCCCGTTTTATAAACGACTTTCCGCGGCCGCCCCGTTCGACCTCGAAGCTCCGGGCTGGGGCGTTTCGGCCTTGGAGAAGGTCAGCCCCCTGTTCGACAGGCTGAACGAACTGGAGGACGAGCACGCCGACGATCCGCCCGTTCTGCTGGCCGTCCGCCGGGCCGGGCTCACCGCCGCTTCGCTGGCCTTCCACCGTTGCGACGACTCCTACGGCGTACTCGGCGACGATGCCTCCGCCGCGATGCTGCGCTTCACCTGTACCGACTGGCGCGCCACCGGCATCGACCCCACCGTGTTCTGGCGCGACGTCCTCGAAATTTTCGCTGTTCTGGCCGACTTCGGAGCGACGTACAAGCACGAGAGCGAGTTGATGGCGAATCTCGGCGCGGACCGCGACCGGGCGTTGCTCGATGCGGTGGTCGAGGACCTGTGCGCCTCGTACATTGCCGACCGGCTCGACTGGTTCGCGAAGGAGGTCGCAAAATTCCGGAATTCCTTCTAGGGGCCGTCCCGGGAGGATGTGCCCGTCAATGACCGTGCACCAGTGGGTCGTTGCACGCAGAGGGCCATCTGCAGACGGGGATCGGTGCCCCGGGATCCGGAACCCGCCTGGTCAGGCATCGTCCGCCGGCGACTCGGGTTCGTGCGACCGGTCCTTGAGCTGCTAGACATCTGGCGCATGGAACAACGAACCGTGCGCTGTCACCGCTATCTGCTGATCATGACGGCGCTGGTGGTGTTCCTGGCCGTCAGTGCCGGCCTGCTGGTGCGAGCACTGCTCCGGGGTCTGGCGTACCTGGAGACGCTCGGCGCGATCCTCCTCCTGGCCGTTCTCGCCGCGGCCCTCGTGACGGCCGTCGGCGCGCTGCGCAGCCGCGCCATCGTCGACGACCAGGGCGTCACGGTCGTGGGTGCACTGCGCCGCTGGCGCTACGCCTGGGACGACGTCACCGAGATCACCCTGCACGCATCGCTGCGCTACTGGGAGGTGTACCTGCGCACGGCCGACGCCGAGCGCCGGATCTTCTTCTATCCGGTCGGGGTGTTCGCTCCTCCGGCTTCCGGGGAGCGCTACTCCACGCCCCCGCCCTACACCCCGCCCGGCCTGGCGAGGCTCTACGAGCGCCTTACAGACCCGGCAGAGCACCCGCGTCCCCGCCCGTAGCGGCCATCCCAGGCTGAGCAAGATCAAGCCACACGTCCTGAGCTATATGCTGACCTGCGCAGTTTTCGCCTAGCAGGATCGAACAGGGTGACGGGACAGCGATGCCGACGCACGAGTGGACCATGGCCAACGACGATCACGGCTCGCGTCCGCGCCCCGGGCGGAGGAAGTACTTGATCTTCGCCTTGGGCTTGGCGGGGGTCCTGGGGCTGTTCGCCGTGCTGTACCTGATCGGTGGGCAGGGAGGAAGCGCCCAGTCCCTCGGCCCGAAGAGCTACAGCACCCACGTGGAATGCCAGGTGAACACGTCCGGATCGCAGGGCACGGTGACGGTCAGCGGCACGATCACGGGCAATGCGACCCGCTACGCGGTCACCGTCGAGGTTCTGGACACGGCCTCTCACCAGCGGATCGGCCTGCAGACCTTCGAGGTTCGAGGTTCGAGGACCTTCGGCGGAACCACCGCGGCGCAAGCTCCGATCGGACCCGCGGGCATCGAATGCAAGATCACGAAGGTCGCCTAGGACGCCGTCTCCTACGGTGCCGGTCTGGCGGATGGCGTCGCGCGGTCCTCGGCACCTGAGGCGCGGGAGGGGGCGCCGGCCTCCTCCAGGCTCACGCCATTGGTCTCAGGGGCCCACAGGGCGGTGAAGACCATGCCCAGCAGCAGGGTCGCGGCCGTGGCGACCATCACGGCGCCGACTCCGGCGTGGTCGAGCATCACCGGGAGCAGGAAGGTGCCGGCGGCCGCCCCGACGCGGCTGATCGCCGCGGTGACACCGAGGCCGGAGGCGCGCAGCGCGGTCGGGAACAGTTGCGGGGCCCGGCAGGAGACCGACCCACAGGCTGAGCACCGCCAGCACGCCCATCGAGTACAGCAGGGCCGGACGGCGGCCGATCCGGGGGAGGACGGCCAGCCCCAGCAGCGAGCCCACCACCGCGAAGGCGAGCGGCAGCACCGTGCCCCAGAACTCGTCGCGGACGTCCGAGGCGTTCAGGACGTCGGGGAGGAACACGAACAGGGAGAAGCTCGGTACCGCGAGCGCCGTCCAGAACAGGCCGCCGACCAGGGTCCGGCGCCACATCGCGCGGCCGAACGGGTCCCGCCAGGGACGCTGCTCGGCGGTGTCCGCCGCTTCGTCGAGCGACACGTTGGAGCCGAGCCACCTGTCCACGACGGCCCGCGCCTCGGTGCCGCGACCCTTCCTGATCAGCCAGCGGGGCGACTCGGGCGCGCCGACGCGCATCAGCAGCACGACCGCCGCCGGCACCGCGCTGGACGCGAGCGCCCACCGCCACCCTTCGTCCCCGGCCTCCCGGATCCCGCGTCCGGCCGCCCCGGGCGCCCCCGAGCGGGCGCGCCCCGACATAGTGGTCACGTTCACGGGATGGCCAGGTCCAGGACGGTCTGCGCCGCCTCGTCGAGGGCGCCGGCTCGCGTCAGACGGCGCACCCGCCTGGCATCTTTCCAGCGCAGCAGTATCCAGAGCATCCGCTTGGCGACGTCGAGCGACGCTTCCAGGCGAGGCGAGTACACGTCCGGGACGGCCTCGGCCAACTCCCGGTGCAGCGCCACGGACTCGCGGATGGACGCGAACCCCCCGAAGAAGTCGCGTCTCCGGGCCTGGGCCACGGAGAGGGTGTAAAGGGACATGGCGAGGTAGCGGGTGAAGCTCCCCGGATCGCTCGCGGCCAGCGGCCGGCACAGGTCGACGGACTCGCGGGCGGCGTCCAGCGCGTCACGTCCGCGTCTCAGCTCGCCCAGGATCGCCGCGAGGTTGTTGAGCGTCTCGGCGAGATCGGCCTGGTAGGCGCCGGGCGTCGCCTCGGCCAGGTCGCGGTAGATCCGTACGGACTCCTCGGTGACCGCGGCCGCTTCTTTGTTCCGTCCGGTCTCGGAGAGGACGGCGCCGAGGTTGCTCAGCGACATCGCGACGTCCGTCATGTACGCGCCGGGGGCCGCCTCGGCCAGCCGCCGGTACCGGTCCACGGCCTCCCGGCCCGGCCCCAGCGCCTCCTGGAAGCGGTCCAACTCGATCAGCCTCGTGCTGAGGTTGCTCAGCGAGTTGACCAGTTCCGGTTCGAACGCGCGGGGATGGGCCTCGGCCAGCCGCCGCCGGATGTCCACCGCCTCCCGTGCCGCGTCGAGGGCCTCCTCGAACCGTCCCAGCTGCCCCAGCCTCGTGCCGAGGTTGCCCAGTGCCAGGGCCAGGTCGGGCTCGAACGCGACCGGGTCCGCGGCGGCCAACCGCCGCCGGATCGCCACCGCCTCCACGGCGACGTCGAACGCCTCCTCGTACCGGCCCAGTGCGGCCAGATCGATGCCGAGGTTGTTGAGGGACGTGGCGAGGCCCGGCTCGAACGCGGCCGGGTTCGTGCGGGCCAGCCGCCGCCGGATGTCCACCGCCTCCCGCGCGGCCGCCGCCGCCTCCTGCCGCCTCCCCACCGCGGTCAGCGTCGTGCCGAGGTTGTTCAGGGTGGCGGCGAGACCGGGCTCGAACGCGGAGGGGTCGGCGCCGGCGAGCCGGCGCTGGATGACGACGGCCTCCTGGGTGGCCGCGAGCGCCTCCTCCCGGCGGCCGAGCTTCCACATGTTGCCGCCGAGATGCTGCAGCGTCGCCGCCAGATCCTCCTCGAACCGGGACGGGTCCGCCTCGGCCAGCCGTCTGCGGATCCCGACGGCCTCCAGCGTCGCCGCCAGCGCCTCGTCCCGCCGTTCGAGCGCCAGCAGGATCGGGCTGAGGTTGTGCAGCGAGGTGGCCAGGCCGGACTCGAACGCGGCGGGGTCCGCGTCGGCGAAGCGCCGCCGGATGGCCACGGACTCCTGGACGGCCTTCAGCGCCTCCTCACGGCGGCCCAGTTGCAGGAGCGTCCCGCAGAGGTCGTTCAGCGACGTGGCGAGGAGGGGCTCGAAAGCCTCCGGATCGGTGCCCGCCATGCGCCGGTACAGGTCCACCGTCTCGGCGATGGCTTCGAGGGCCTCGCCGTGCAGTCCGGCGTAGCCGAGGCGCACGCCGAGCTCGTGCCGGATGCCGGCGATCCGGCCGGGATCTCGGACGGTGGCCAGCCGGTGGGCGGCCAGGCGCCGGGTGAGGGCCGCGATGCCGACGTCCAGGTCGACGTGGCGGCGGCCGGGCACGTGGGGCTCGATGGCCTCCAGGAGGCCGACGGGCACTTCCGTCGACTCCGCCAGGGACGCCAGGGCCGTGCCGCCCGCCTCCAGCGCCAGCCGCGGCCGGTCCCGCAGCAGCGGGTAGACCTGGTGCTCGGCGACCCGGCGCCACCTCCGGCCCGTCTCGATCAGCGTGATCACCGCCTGCCGGGTGTAGGGGAGGGCGCCGGGGCCGTCCCGGTCCGGCGCGAGCAGCCGGACGGGCGCCGTGGACGTCCACGGGTCGGTGGCGTGGTAGCCGGCCTCGTCCTCGGCGCCGGGCAGGGTGAGGGCGAGGAAGTCCTCGCCGAGCCGGTCGGGGTAGAGCGGTTCCAGGAGGAGCGCCGGATCGGCGGGCGGGTAGCAGCAGGAGTGGTCGCGCAGGATCCCCTCGCGTGCGGGCGCGGTGTCGGCGACACCGGCGCGCGCCAGCGCCGCTTCCGCGTCGGCGGGCGGCAGCGGGCGGGTGAGGACCGCGACGTACACGGCCTTCCCCATCGTCGCCGCCGGTGTCCCTAGGGGGCCGTTCCCGCCGTCATGGGACGAGCGCCAGTGGTCGTGCTCGCGGTCCAGCAGGTAGGACGACAGGCGGGCCTGATCGCCGCCGGTGGGCGCGGCCGTCCCCCGTGAGGCGGCGTCGACGTCGGCCAGCGCCCGCATGTGCAGGGTCAGCGGCGAGGCGAATCCCGGGTCGTCGAAATCGGCGGGGCCCGCGATCGCGTCCGGGTCCGGGACGTCGAAGATCTCCGCGAAACGGTTCCGGGCGGCGGCGTACATAGCGGACCGCACATCGGACCCGCCGGGGAGCGCCCGCATCCGCACCGCCTCGGCGTCCGGCACGTCGAGCTTGGCGAACTGGTGCGCGAGGCCCTGCCACCAGGTGCCGGCGGGCCGTGCCAGAAGCAGGACCCGCAACCGGTCCCGGGCCGCGTCGCGATGCCGGCGCACCAGCGCGACCAGGTCGCCGAGCGGCCACCGTTCGGCGTAGTCGACGACCAGGACGAGGCCGGGCGCCCGCACCGTGAGGTGCACGTCGCCGCCGTCCGCGGCGGCGACCTCGCTGACGTGGCGCGCCAGGGCGACCGTCCATCCGGCGGCCGCCGACCGCGCGGCGAACTCGGCGGCGAGCCGCGTCTTGCCCTGGCCGCCCTCGCCGTGGACGAGCCGCACGGACAGTTCCGTCCCGGCGTCCTCCCGCCACGCCTCCAGCAGGTCCAGTTCCGGCCGGGGGAAGTACGGCACCACCTGGTGGCGGGCCATCAGCAGGCGGCTGGGGACCCGCGCCAGGTCGGGCAAGACCGTCGCAGGCCCCGGAAGGGGGAACGGCTCCACGCGGTAGGGCGGTGCGCCGCGGTAGATGTAGTTGTACTGGTCGCCATGCTGGACCGCGTTCACACTGCCATCACCGGCCGCCGCGACGTATTGGGTGAACACCGGGCGGTCCGGTCGTCCGGTCGGGTCCGTCGGGTCCGGCCCGCGATCGGTCACGCCTCCGCCTCGCCATCACCCGAACCCGCGCCGCTCCCGTCCTGCGCGGGCCGTCCCGGGCCGGACGCGTCCATGTAGAAGGTGTACTGGTTGCCGTGCTGCACCGCGTTGACGACACCGTGATCGTCGGCGGTGTTGTTCTGCAGCCAGACCCGCTGGGTGACGGGGAGCTCTCCGCTCACGTCGTCGATCAGCGCGCGAAGGTCGGCCTCCGACTCGGGGAGCTCGCGCAGGAGCGCCGCGAACCGCCGCTTCCACGGCCCGACGAGGTCCCGCCGAGCGCCGTCCGGATCGTCCTCGCTCCGGACGAGTTCCGCGTCGCCGTCGAGCTGGGCCTCGACCGCCGACGCGGCCCGCCCCTGCCGGTGGAACAGCCGGGCCGTTCTGGTGCGGGTCGCCTGCCACGCCTCGGTCGCCATCGCCGCCACCACCGTCGTGGCGCCGGTGAGAGCGAGCGCCTCGACCACAGCCTGAGCGTCCTGAGGGTCCGTCATCGATATCCCCTTTGAGCGAGCCCGCCCGCCGACCGGTTCTCCCGGCGAGGACGCGGGAAGCGCGTCACGCCGATTGGACGTCTCGCCCCCTCTCACCGGTACTCCCGCGCGTCGTCCGCTTCCGGTCAGTCGCAACCCCGCCGGTCGCGATCGACGAGGACGCCCGAGTGGACCGGCACCGCCGACCGTACGCGCCGCCGAGCCGTCATGACGCGAGCGATGTGCCGCAAGGGGAACCCGTTCCGGGCTTGCGAGGAATCATCCATGACGGATCCCCGGCACAGGAGGCCAAAGTGCACAGAACGACGACCCGGCGGGGACGGACGTGACTCTCATCGACGAACCGGACCGGTGCATCGCCGCCGCGTCCGAGGACCCGAACGGGTCAGGTGCCGTCGACGCCGATCCGGTCGCGCCCTCCGGCGGGGAACCCGGGGACGCGGTCCTCATGGCGCGGTCGCTGGCGCAACCCGAGCAGTTCGCGCCGCTGTTCCACCGGCACGCGCCCCGCATCCACCGTTACATCGCCCAGCGGCTCGGGCCGGACGCCGCCGACGACCTGGTGGCCGAGACGTTCCTGGTGGCGTTCCGGAGCCGGCACCGTTTCGACCCCGGCCGCGCCGACGCCCGGCCCTGGCTCTACGGCATCGCCACCAACCTCATCGCCCGGCATCGGGCGGCCGAGGTCCGCACGTACCGGCTGCTGGAACGCGCCGCGCCCGCCGGCGGCCCCGCCGCGCGGTCCGGTGACGAGGTGGGCGAGCAGGTCGCCGACCGGGTCACCGCGCAGAGCCTGCACGGTCCGCTGGCAGGGGCGCTCGCCGGGCTGCCCGCTCGCGTCCGCAACGTCGTGTTGCTGGTCGCGTGGGCGGACCTCAGCTACGACGAGGTCGCCGAGGCCCTGGACATCCCGGTCGGCACGGTGCGGTCCCGGCTGCACCGCGCCCGCCGCCGCCTCCGCGACGCGCTCGGCGGCGCCGACCCCACCCTGATCTCGGAGGAGGACACCCCGTGAACGAGCTGGACATGCTGCGCGCGGCGCAGCCCGACGTGCCCGCACCGAGCCGGGAGTCGCTCGACGGCGCCCTCGCCCGGATCCTCGCCGACGGGCCGGAGGCCGGGCCGACCGGCCGCCGCGCCGCGCTGCCGCGGCCGGGCCGCCGGGCGGTGCTCGCAGGGGGAATCGCCGCGGCCGCCGCGGTGGCGGTCGGTGTCGTGCCGGTCCTCGGCGGGCACGGCTCCGCGCCGGCCGAGGCCGCCGTCGTGCTGCGCCGGGCGGCCGCCGCCACCCGCGCCGGGACCGACGCCGCCGCCCGTCCCGGCCAATGGATCTACGTGGAGTCGACGGTCCGGGGCGTCCCCGGCGCAGGCGTGATGTGGGCCCCCGGCGAGGACGCCGACACCCCGCACCCGACCACGAGCTTCCACATCCGCAGCTGGTATCCCGCCACCGGCGGGAAGATCCGCGACTGCAAGGCCGCGGGCGGCCGCCACGGCTGGTGCGCGGTCGACCCGGCCATGGTGGTGCGCCAGGTGAACGGGCGCGAGGAGAAACTCGCGCTGTTCCCCGACCAGCATGGCTGGGATCCCGACAGCGAGGAATTCGTCCGTTCGCTGCCCACCGACCCGGCCCTGCTGCGCGCGCGCGTCTACGCGCAGGCCGACGAGAAGTCCTTCCTGCAGAACTTCGACCGGGACCAGGCGGCCGTCGAGACGGTCGCCGATCTGATGCAGGGCCACATCCCGCGCGACCTGCGGGCCGCGCTGTACGACGTCCTCGCCCGCGTCCCGGGCGTCCGCCTGGACAAGGACGCCGTCGACAACGCGGGCCGGCACGGCATCGGTTTCGCCCGTACCGGTCAGGGTGAACGCCTCCAGATCATCGTGGCGCGCGGAAGCTACCGCTACCTCGGCGACCGGCTCACCGCGGTCGGCGACCTGCCCGGCGGCGTCAAGGCGGGCACCCTCCTGCGCTGCAGCGCCCAACTGCGCGTCTCCGTGGTCGACAAGCCGAGGCAACGGCCCGCCTGACCCGGGGGGAGCCGCAGCATGGTCGGCGACCGCGGCTCGTCGCGGGGCAGGCGCTGGTCAGGCTCCCTCTCCGTGCCGTCAGCCGGACGCGCCGGTGGTGACGATGATCTTGCCGGGGGCCTGCCGGCCGCTCTCCAGGTACCGGTGGGCCTCGACGATCTCCTCCAGCGCGAACACCCTGTCGACGGCCGGGTCCACGGCGCCGCTGCGCAGGCCGGCGAAGAGGAACGCCGCGATGCGCCGCACGGCCGCGGGATCGAGGGTGTGCTCGAAGCTCATGTAGCGGTGGGTGGTGATGGCGTTCGAGGGGTAGGGCGCGGGCCGCGGGTCGAGCCATCCGACGGTGACGAGGGTGCCGGTGAAGCGCTTGGCCGCCGCGGCCAGGTCGGCGAGTCCGGGACCCATGACGGAGTCGAGGATGATGTCGGCCCCGGCGCCGCCCGTGAGCAGGGAGGCGGTTTTCGCGAGGTCGTCCTGGTCCGTGGCGATGACGGCGGCGGCGCCCGCGGCAAGGAGTTCGTCCCTCTTCGCGGTGTGCCGGGTCACCGCGATGGGGACGGCGCCGATCTGGTTGGCGATCTGGATGGCCGCGAGGCCGACGGTGCCCGAGGCGGCGGTGATCAGGACGTTGTCGCCCGGCTGCATCTTGGCCTTCTCCACGAGCGCGCCATAAGCGGTGGAGTAGGCGACCCAGAGCGCGGCCGCCTTGGCGGGGGTGAGGCCCGCAGGGCGCTTGACGACCCGCGCGGCCGGAAGCACGGTGTAGTCGGCATAGGTGCCGTTGGACGTCATGTCGGGCACCGCGGTGATCAGGACGGCGTCGCCGACGCCGAGCCCGTCCACGCCGGGGCCCAGGGCATCGACGATGCCCGTTCCCTCGCAGCCCAGCCGGGCGTGAGGGAGCCGGATCGGTACGGGGGAGGCGCCGGAGCGCGTCAGTTCGTCGAGCCGGTTGACGGCGAACGCCTCGATCCTGAGGCGCACCTCCCCGGGCCCCGGTTCGCCGGCCGGCTCCTCGACGACGCGCAGGACCTCCGGGCCGCCGATCTCATCGAAGACAACGACTCGCGCCATAGGACGACTCTCCTTGAACGGGGCGGGCGTCACCTTCCGCGGTGCCGCCGCTTGCCGGCCCCGCTCCATTCTTTGTACGTTCGTTCTATTAAGTCAAACCGGATCACCAGGAGGCGGCGGTGGCAGGACGGCCCGTGGACCATCGGCGACGCGCCGAGTTGCTCGACCGCGTGGTGGACTACACGGTCGAGCACGGGTTCAACGACCTCTCATGGCGCCCCATCGCCGCCGCTCTCGACGTGTCGCCGACCACGCTCGTCCATCGCTTCGGTTCGAAGGACCAGATGCTCCAGGACGTCCTCGGGCGCCTGCGCGAGCGCATCTTCACGGCCATCGGCGAGGCGGCCGACCACCGGCCCGGACTGGCCGGGGCGGCGCGGGCGGTCTGGGAGCGGACGTCCGACCCGCGGCAGGAGGCGGAGTTCCGGCTGTTCTTCGCCGTCTACGGTCGTGCGCTCCAGGCCCCCCGGCAGTTCTCCGACTTCTTGGACCACGTCGTCGCCGACTGGATGGATTCCCTGTGCGACGCGCAAGGCCCGCACGTCGACCCGTCGACGGCCGCTCGCGAAGCCACCCTCACCATCGCGACGATCCGCGGTCTGCTCCTCGATCTCCTGGCCACCGGGGACCGGGCCAGAGTCCAGGACGCGGCGGAGCACTTCCTTGCAGGACTCCAGGGCAACCCCTAGCAACGCTGTGAACCGCCGGCGGTGAACGCGTCCCTCGCGGTGACGGGCCGCCGGCTCCCGCACCGCTGATGGAGCGTTCCAGGTCGGCCCCGGAACGATCAGCCGAGCCTGCGGAAGGCGCTGGCGTGGAAGACCAGGGGCGGGACGTCCGCGGCCGCGTCCAGGTCGTGGACGCGGAAGACGACGATGTCGTGGTCGCCTGAGCGGACCTGCTGCTCGATGGCGCAGTCGAACCAGGCGGACGCGCCTTCGACCAGCACGCAGCCGTCGGCGGTGGACCGCCAGGCCACACCGGCGAAGCGGTCGCCGGTGCGGGCGCCCAGGCGCCGGCCCACATGCTCCTGGTGGGCGCCGAGCACGCTGATGCCGATGCGCGGCGACTCGCGCAGCAGCGGCCAGGTCGTGGAGGTGCGGGCGACGCACACCGACACCAGCGGCGGATCCAGGGACACCGGGACGAACGAGCTGGCGGCGATGCCGGCCGGTCGTCCGCCGACCAGGCCCGCCACCACCGCCACTCCGGTCGGGTAGGCGCCGTAGACGCGGCGCAGCTCCAAGCCGAGCGTCGTCATCGTGAGGTCCCCTTCGCCGGCGTATTCCCTACTATCCCTACTCGCATAGTGAAGATTGTGACGGTTCGTCGGCTTTCGGTCAACGCCGCGACCGCCTGTGCCATACGGGTCCGGCGCACCTCCTCGCTGGTGGGCGCGTGGGCGAGCGATCAAGGAGTGGCCTTAATCTCTACTAAACAGGTCTGTTTTAGGGTAATCTCCTCGCCGTGTCCCAGGCAGCTGACCTCTACGGTCGGCGGTACCTCGACTTGTGCCGCCTGTTCGGTTCGCGCTGTCGCTGAACCTCCCGGTAATACGGCTCCCAGCCCCGTCCGTGCCGCCGTCCCCACCAGGTGCGCGGCGCGCCGATGACGCGCGCCCGCCGACCCCCTTCTCCGGCCAGCACCGAGAGGTCCCCTCACCATGACCACAGACGAATCGACCCTGCACGAAAAGCGGCCGCCGTCCCCGCGGCCCGCCCTGGCGGCCCCGGCGGGGGAACTCCGCGCGGACGCCGTGTCCGGCCTCGGCGTCTTCGCCCAGGGCCTGGCCGCCGCCGCGCCCAGCGTCGCGATCGCCGGAGTGCCCGGCTCGCTGTTCCTCGTCGCCGGGAAGGGCGCCTTCTGGGCCGCCATCGTCGGCGGCGTCCTCGCGTACCTCATCGCCGCGGTGATCGCGCTGCAGGCCCGCCGGACGGTGTCGTCCGGATCGCTCGGCACCTATGCCGGGAACGGCCTCGGGCCGGCGGCGGCCTTCGTCACCGGCTGGGCGCTCATCATCGGCTACATCGGGTTCGCCGCCGGCGGCGTGCTCGGCGCCGTCCTGTACTTCAACTCGTTCCTGCAGGAGATCGGCCTGCACACCGACCACCTCGCGGTCAAGGTGCTGCTGCTCGTGCTCGCGTCGGCCGTGGCGTTCCTCATCCCCTACCGCGGGGTGAGCCTGTCGGTGAAGGCGGGCCTCGCCTTCGAGGTCGTCTCGCTGCTGGCGATCTCCGTCATCCTGGTCGCCTCGTACGTCCACTACGGCGCGCACGTCGACTCCGGCCAGTTCGGCCTGGACCACCTCGGCCGCAGCGTCACGCTGATCGCCGCGGTCACCGCCGTCGGCTCGTACGCCGGCTTCGAGAGCGCCGCGTCGCTCGGCCACGAGGCCAGGGACGCTCACCGGAACGTTCCACGCGCGATCCTGCGGCTGGTCATCGGCCTTTCGCTGGTCTACCTGATCGCGACCTACCCCGAGGTGCTCGGCTTCCAGGGGCCGCACAGGCTGGACGCCGACAGCACCCCGCTGCCGGTCGTCGCGCGGAACGCCGGCGTCCACTGGGTGACCTACGTCGTCGACCTGTCGCTCGGCACCGCGATGATCGTGTTCTCCTCGGCGGTCATCAACTCGGGTGCGCGCAGCCTGTTCACCCTCGCGCGCGAGCGGGCGCTGCCGAGCGCGCTCGGGCGCGTGCACGCCGGCTTCCGCACGCCGCACGTCGCGATCGCGTTCGTGAGCCTCGTCGGCTTCGCGGTCGGCCTGATCGGCACCGTCAGCGACGTCGGCCGGTTCAAGTGGGACGTCTACGTCAGCATCGTGTCCAGCTACTCCTACCTCTTCGCCTACCTGCTGGTGGCGATCGCCACCCCGCTGTGGCTGCGCGGCATCAGGTCGCTGACGCCCGCCGGCCTGGCGGTGTCGATCCTCGCCGTCCTCGGCATCGGATACGTCATCTACAAGAACCTGGTCCCGGTTCCCGAGGGCGCCTACCGGTACCTGCCGTACGTGTTCGCGCTGCTGATCGCCGCCGGTCTCGCCCGCTACCTGTGGCTGCGCGCCCGACGGCCGGACGTCGCCGCGCGGGTGGGATCGATCCAGACGCTGTCGGAGGCCGAGCAGGAGCGCCTCGCCTCCCTCGGCATCCTCGACGCCGCCCGCGCCGGAAGGCGCACCCGGCGCGCGCCGGAGTGACCGGCGCCCACCATCCGCCCACCGAGAACGAGGGATCAGACCGTGCCCATCCACCTGCACTGGTACCTGCCGACGAACGGCGACAACCGCGACATCGTCGGCTCCGGCGACGGCTCGCAGAAGACGCTGTCCGCCGTCCGGTCCGGCTTCCGCCCGCCGACCGTCGAGTACCTCGGCGGCATCGCCCGCGCCGCCGAGCAGCTCGGCTTCGAGGCGGTCCTCACCCCGACCGGGACGTGGTGCGAGGACGCCTGGATCACGACCGCCGCGCTGTCGGGGGTGACGAGCCGGCTGAAGTTCCTGGTCGCGTTCCGGCCCGGGCTGGTCTCGCCGACGCTCGCCGCGCACCAGGCCGCGACGTTCCAGCGGATGTCGGGCGGACGCCTGCTGATCAACATCGTCACCGGCGGCGACTCGGTGGAGCAGCGTCGCTTCGGCGACCACCTCGACCACGACCGGCGCTACGAGCGGACGGAGGAGTTCCTGCGGGTCTTCCGCGGCGTCGCCGACGCCGCGGAGCCGTTCGACTTCCGCGGCGAGCACTACGACGTCGAGGGGGCGGCGATCCCGTTCGCGCCGTACACGCCGCCGCCCGTCTTCTTCGGCGGCGCGAGCCCGGCGGCGGAGCGGGTCGCGGCGCGGACCGTCGACACCTACCTGGCGTGGGGCGAGACGCCGTCGCAGATCGCCGAACGCCTGAAGCGGATGCGCGGGCTGGCCGAGGAGGCGGGCCGCACGCTGTCGTTCGGGATCCGCTTCCACGTGCTCGGCCGCGACACCTCGGCCCAGGCGTGGGCGGAGGCCGACCGGCTGCTCGACCGGATCGACGAGTCCCGCGTCCGCGCGACGCAGGAGGCGCTCGCGGCCAGCGAGTCCGTCGGGCAGCGCCGGATGCTCGCGCTGCACGGCGGCGACCGGCGGAACCTGGAGGTGTACCCGAACATCTGGGCCGGCTACGGCCTGGTCCGCGGGGGAGCGGGCACCGCGATCGTCGGCAGCCACCAGGAGGTCGCCGACCGGATCGAGGAGTACCACGACCTCGGCATCGACCACTTCATCCTCTCCGGGCAACCGCACCTGGAGGAGGCGTACCACTTCGCCGAGGGCGCCGCCGCCGAGCTGCGGAGCCGCGGACTCGTCGCGCCCGCCGCCGGCGCGCCCGCGGCGCGGCCCTGACATGGGCTCCACCACTTCACACCCCGAAAGGACCGACATGACCGCAGGACCCGCCGTCGACATCGCCTACTACGCCGGTGTCACCGATGAGGAGTTCGCCACCTGGACCTCGGTGGCCGAACGCGTCGCCGCGGAGCTCGCCGAGACCGCGCTCGCCCGGGACCGGGCCAACCAGAACCCCGTGGCGGAGCTGCGCCTGCTCCGCGAGGCCGGCCTGCTCGGCTTCGCGGCGCCCCGCGAGCTCGGCGGGGGAGGCGGCAGCCTGACGCAGGCGCTCAAGCTGTCGCGGATCGTCTCCGCGGCGGACGGCTCGATCGGGCAGCTGCTGACCTACCACTACTCCAACGGGGTCTGGACGCACATCCTCGGCACGCCCGAGCAGCGGGAGCGCATCGCCCGGGGCGTCGGCACCGAGGGCTGGTTCCAGGGCAGCGTGAGCAACCCGCGCGACCCCGGCGTCACCGTGGAGCGCGACGGCGACGGCTACCGGATCACCGGCCGGCGGACGTTCGCGACCGGCGTCGCCGTCGCCGACCTGATCACCGTGCTGCTCTACGGCGACGAGCCGGTGAACGTCGTCATCCCGCCCGACCGTCCCGGCCTCTCCTTCGGCGACGACTGGGACAACCTCGGCCAGCGGCTGACCGCGAGCGGGAGCGTCACCTTCGACGGGGTCGTCGCGCACGCCGACGAGGTGCTCGCCGGGCTCGGCGACGGCGCGGCCGACCGGCGCCGCGACGGCCTGCGCGGCCTGTTCAGCCAGCTGATCTTCGCCCACCTGTACGCCGGCATCGCCGACGGCGCGCTCACGGCGGCGGCGCGGTACGTGCGGGAGAAGGGACGGCCCTGGCCGGAGGCCGCCAGCCGGGACGTCACCGAGGACCCCTACCACCTGCAGCTGCTCGGCCGGCTGTCGGCGTCGCTCGCCGCCGCGACCGCCCTCGCCGACGCGGCGAGCGAGGAGTTCGAGGCCGCCCTCGCGCTCGGCGCGGACCTGACCGAGGAGCGGTGGGGGCGGCTGGCGATCCTCATCGACCAGGCCAAGGCCGTCACGACCGAGACGGTCCTGGACGTCACCCACAACATCTACCAGGCGACCGGCGCGCGCTCCACGGCGAACGCGGTCGGGCTCGACATCTACTGGCGCAACGCCCGCACGCACACGACGCACGACCCGCTGCCCTACCGGCAGCGCGAGATCGGCCGCCACGTCCTGACCGGCGAGCTGCCGCGGCCCCGGCAGTTCGCCGACCTCGCCAAGGCGGCGGACGTCACGCAGGGCGCGGCGGCGGACACCGCGACCGGCACGACCGCCGCGACCGGCACGACCGCCGCGACCGGCACGACCGCCGCGACCGGCACGGAAGCCGTGGAGCGATGAGCGTCGAGTTCCGCACGCTGACGGCGCCCGACGAGGTCAACGCGGCGTTCCGGGTCTTCCTGCGGGCCATGGTCGGCCTGCCCTTCCGGGACGTCGACGCGACGGAGATCACGGAGGCGGGCCGCTACCTCGGCGCCCTCGACGGGGGCGAGGTGGTGGCCGGCGCCGACTCCTACACCAGCCGGCTCGTCGTCCCGGGCGGCGCCCGCGTCCCGCACGCGGCGGTGACCCATGTCGGCGTGCTGCCGACGCACCGGCGCCGCGGCATCGTCAGCCGGCTCATGGAGCGGCAGCTGCGCGACGCCGCCGGCCGGGGCGAGGCCGTCGCCACGCTGCGCGCGTCCGAGGCGGTCATCTACGAACGCTTCGGGTACGGCGTGGCGTCGTCGGCGCAGCCGGCGCGCGTGACCCTGGACCGGGCGCGGCTGCGTCCGGAGGTCCCGGCGGGCGGGAAGGTCCGGCTCGCCGACGGGGCCGCCACCGTCGAACTGCTGGCCGGCGTCTACGAGCGGGCCGCGTGGACCGGCGCGATCGACCGGCCGGACGGCTGGTGGAGGCTGCAGCACCGGCTCCGCGAGTCCGACGCGGTGGCGCACTACGTCGCCGTCCACAGCACGGGCGGCGTGGACGACGGGTACGCGATCTACCATCCGCTGGACACGGCGGGCTGGTTCACCAGCTCCGAGCGGGTGGTGGCCGTCACCGACTTCGTCGCGCTCAACGACGGCGCGCGCGCCGGGCTGTGGCGCCACCTGTTCTCGCTGGACCTGATCGACGTCGTCGCGTTCGACTCCCTGGCCCTGGACGACCCGCTGCCGCTGGCCGTCACCGACCGTCGCTCGGTCGCGCTGGGCCCGCCCCGCGACGAGACCTGGCTGCGGCTGGTCGACGTCGAGGCGGCGCTGCGGGCGCGCGCGTTCGGCGGCGAGGACCCGGTGGTGCTCCAGGTGAGCGACCCGCTGCTGCCCGGCAACGACGGCGCCTACGAGATCGGGCCCAAGGGGGTGCGGCGCACGTCCGCGCCCGCGGACTTCGGCGCCGACGTCGCGACGCTGGCGGCCGCCTACCTGGGCGGGACGCGCTGGCGGCACCTGGCGGCGACCGGGCGGGTGGCCGTCCACGACCCCGGCGCCGTCCGGCGGATCGACGCGCTCTTCGCGGTCGACACGCTGCCGTTCTCGGGCACGGTCTTCTGATGCCCGGACGCCCCGGCGCGCGCGCCGCCCTCCCCGTCCCGACGCTCGTGAAAGGCGGTGACCTGCCGTGACCCGGCCCGACCCGTTCATCCTCTCGGCGTTCACCATGTCGACCGTGTCGCACGGCAACACCGGCCTCTGGCGGCACCCGGACGACCGGACCGCCGGCTACACCGAGCTGTCCTACTGGGTCGACCTCGCCCGGCGCCTGGAGGCCGGCGGGTTCGACCTGCTGTTCATCGCCGACGCGGTGGGGCAGCTCGACGTCTACGGGGGCAGCGCCCGCGAGGCGCTCGCCCGGGCCGTGCAGACCCCGGTGACCGACCCGCTGCTCGTGGTCTCGGCCATGGCGGCCGCGACCGAGCGCCTCGGGTTCGGCGTCACGGTGTCGACGACCTACGAGCACCCGTACCTGCTCGCCCGCAAGTTCAGCACGCTCGACCACCTGACGGGCGGGCGGATCGGCTGGAACATCGTCACGTCCCTGCTGGACAGCGCGGCGCGCAACATCATCGCCCGCGAACGCCAGATCGGCCACGACGAGCGGTACGCGATCGCCCAGGAGTTCCTGGAGGTCGTGTACAAGCTCTGGGAAGGATCCTGGGAGGACGGCGCGGTCCTGCGCGACCGCGACAGCGGTGTCTTCACCGACCCCGACCGGGTCCACGGCATCGGTCACGCCGGGCGGTACTTCTCCGTCCCCGGCGCCCATCTGGTCGAACCGTCACCGCAGCGGACGCCGCTGCTGCTGCAGGCGGGGACGTCGGCCGCGGGCCGCGCGTTCGCGGCGCGCAACGCCGAGCTCGTGTTCGCCGCCGACCCCCGTCCCGAGGCGCTGCGCCGCAACATCGACGACATCCGGCGGCGCGCGGTGGAACTCGGGCGCAGGCCCGAGCACATCAAGTTCATCACCTCCGTCACCGTGGTCGTGGACGAGAACGACCGGGCCGCCGAGGCCAAGGCCCGCGACCTGCGCCGGTTCCGCGACACGCGCGGCGGCCTGGTGCTGCTGTCGGCGCTCAGCGGCGTCGACTGGTCCGGGCACGACCTCGACCGGCCGATCGGCGAGTTCGACACCGACGCCAGCCGCTCTGTGCTGGCCTCCGTCGCGGACCCCGCCGTCCGCGAGCGGCTCACGCTGCGCGACTACGTCGACGGGCTGGGCGGGTTCGGCGGGGACGCGCTGGTGGGCGGACCGTCCACCGTCGCCGACGCGCTGGAGGACTACGCGGCGAGGACGGGCGTCGACGGGTTCAACTTCGCCTACCTGGTGACCCCGGGCAGCTTCGACGACCTCGCCGAGCACCTCGTCCCGGAGCTGGGCAGGCGGGGCCGGGTGCGGGAGCGCGGCGCGCCGCGTCCCGTTCGCGACGCGCTGTTCGGCACGGGCCCCCGGCTTCCCGACGACCATCCGGGCACCGCCTTCCGCCATCGCGCCCTTCGACCGGCCTCTACTCGATAAAAACGGTAGGAAAAATGAAGAATAAGAGCTCGTCCACGCCCCCTCGGCGCGCCGCGTTCGCGTGGACCGCCGCGCTCGCCGTATCGGCCCTCCTCCTGTCCGCGTGCGGCGGGTCGGGGAGCGGCGCCGCGGCGGGCTCCCGGCCCCGCGACGGCGGCACCCTCGTCGTCGGCCAGTACCAGGAGGTGACGCAGTTCGACCCGAACCGCCAGTACTCCTGGGAGACCTGGCGCATCGACCGCAACATCTACGAGACGCTCGTCGACGAGGACCTGTCCTCGCCCACCGGCGTGCCGAAGATCGTGCCCAGGCTGGCGACGTCGTGGAAGGTGAGCGACGACGCCAGGACCTACACGTTCACCCTGCGGCAGGGCGTGAAGTTCAGCGACGGGACACCGTTCGACGCCGAGGCCGTGCGGTTCAACGTCCGCCGCTTCTCCGACCCCGCGTTCAAGTACTACGACAAGGTCAGCGCCGCCACCATGTCGCTGGTCTACGGCGACCTCGCGTCGGTCGAGGTCGTCGACGACCACACGGTGCGGTACTCGTTCAAGCACCCCTTCCTGGACTTCCTCCGGCAGATCCCGAACAGCGGCAACGCGGCGTCCGGCATCTTCAGCCCGGCCGCGCTGGAGAAGTACGGCCAGGACGGCCTCGCCGACCACCCGGTGGGCACCGGGCCGTTCACCTTCCAGGAACGGGTCCGCGGCGACCACACGACCCTGGTGCGCAACACCGGCTACTGGGGCGCCCGCCCCCACCTCGACAAGGTGGTCTTCAAGCCCGTCGGCGACGACCAGAGCCGGGTCGCCGCGCTGCGCAGCGGCGCCGTCGACCTCATCAGCCGCGTCCCGCCGGACTCGGTGGCGTCGCTGGAGAAGGCCGGCTTCACCGTCCCGGAGAACAAGAACGTCCCGCAGATCATCTACTACAGCTACAACTTCCAGAACCCCTACCTGCGGGACAAGCGCGTCCGGCAGGCCATCGCCCAGGCCGTCGACCGCAGGCAACTCGCCGCCAAGATCTACAAGGGCTACGCCGAGGCGGCGACCTCGATCATCAACCAGGGCAACGAGGCCTACGACCCCTCCGCCGTCGATTACCCGTACGACCCGGCGGCGGCGAAGAAGCTCATCGCCGACGCCGGCTACCGGCCCGGCCAGGTCAAGTTCACGATCCTGAGCGACACGACCGGGCAGCCCACGGCCGAGTTCATCCAGCAGGGCCTCAAGGCCGTCGGCATCGACGCGAAGGTCGAGTCCTTCGAGTGGATCACCTACGGGACCCGCACCGCCAACCTCACCCCGACCGACGGGATGTACCTGGGGGAGTGGGGCTACGTCGCGGCGAACTGGGTGCGGATCGCGCACGACCACAGCGTGGTCGCCCACGACGGTGACAAGTACTCCGACACCAGCGACGCGACCAACAAGGCGATCGAGGCGGCCGCGCACAACGCCGACCCGGCCAAGGCCACCGGACTGTGGCAGGACGCCGCTCAGGCGTGGGCCAAGGACGCCACGATCCTCCCGCTGCTGTCGTTCAACCGCTACTACGCCGTCTCGTCCCGCGTCGGCGGGTTCGTCTGGCCGCAGCAGGACCACTACGACCTGTCCAGGATCTGGGTGGCGAGCTGACGATGGCGCGTCGGATCCTGTGGCGGCTGGTGAACGTCGTCCCGCTGCTCTTCGTCATCAGCCTCCTGGTGTTCTTCATCTCGCAGGCGGGCCCGGCCGATCCCGTCCGCGGCGCGCTCAGCCAGAAGATGTCGCCCGCGCAGATCGAGCGGATCCGGCAGGCGTACGGGCTGGACCGGCCGGCCTGGGCGCAGTACCTGAGCTGGCTGAAGGACATGGTCGCGCACGGCGGCGGCGTCTCGCTCAGCCTGCGCAGCCCCGTCTCCGGGATCGTGTTCCCGGCCTTCCGCAACACCCTCCTGCTCGTCGCCGGCGCCACGCTGCTGACGGTCGTGCTCGGGGTCGCGATCGGCTTCGTGGCGGGGATCCGGCACGGCCGGCTCGCCGACCGGGTCACGATGCTGTTCGTGCAGGTCGGCAGCAACCTGCCCATCTACTGGCTCGGTCTGATCATCATCTACCTGACCGCGGTCGAACGGCGGTGGCTGCCCGCCGGCGGCATGCACGACCTGCGCGGCGACGGCGGCTTCGGCGACCTGCTGCTGCACCTGGTCGCCCCCGCGTTCGCCGCGTCGCTGGTGTCGACGCTGATCATCGCGCGGTTCGTCCGGGCGGCGGTCATCGAGAGCGAGCGGTCGGACTACGTCCGCACCTACCGGTCCCAGGGGTTCGGCCGCGCCGCGATCCTCGGCAAGCACGTCGGCCGCAACGTCCTGCCGCCGATCGTGAACATCACCGGGCTCACCGTCGGCTCGGTGATCACCGGGGTGGTCTTCGTCGAGACGATCTTCTCCTGGCCGGGCATCGGCAGCGTCCTGCTCAACGCCATCGCCGCGTCGGACTACCCGGTGATCCAGTCGGGCGTGCTGCTGGTCGCGGTGACGTTCGTGCTCGTCAACCTCGCCACCGACGTCGCGCTCGACCTGCTGAACCCGCGGCTGAGGCACGGTGCCGCATGAGCGCGCCCACCGTCTCCACCGCCGGCGCCGAAGGGACGGCGCCGCCGCGGCCGCGGCGCTCCGCCCTCGCGCGGTTCGCGCGCGACCGGCAGGCCGTGCTCGGGCTCGCCGTGATCGCCGTCGTCGTCGCGGTCTCGGTGCTCGCCCCGTGGCTGGCGCCGCACGACCCGAACGCCGCCGACGCCGAGAGCGTCCTGGCGCCCGCCGGATCGGCGGGGCACCTGCTCGGCACGGACGAGCAGGGCCGGGACGTGCTGAGCCGCCTGGTCTACGGCGGCCGGACCGCGCTCGTCGTGTCCGTCGCGTCCGTCACGGCCGCCCTGGTCGCGGGGACGGCCGTGGGGCTGTTCGCCGCGTTCGCGGGGCGCCGCGCGTCCGGGGCGCTGATGCGGCTCGTCGACCTGATGTTCGCGTTCCCGGTGATCCTGGTGGCCCTGTCGCTCGCCGCGGTCGTCCGGCCGGGCGCGTGGGTGCTGGCCGGGACCGTCGTGTTCGGCGCCGTCCCGTACGTCGCCCGGATCGTCTTCGCCGAGGCCCGGGTCGAGCGCGAGAAGGACTACGTCGAGGCGGCGCGCTCGCTCGGCGCCTCCGAGGCGGCCCTCGTGTGCACCGAGGTGCTGCCCAACCTCGCCTCGTCCGTCGTGATCTACGGGACGAGCCTGGTCGGGGTGAACATCGTCTTCACCGCCAGCCTCAGCGCGCTCGGCCTCGGCGTCCAGCCGCCCGACGCGGACTGGGGCCGGATGATCTCCGAGGGCGCCAAGGTGCTGGTCACCGGCAGCCCCGGCGTCGCCACGTTCCCCGCCGCCGCCGTCCTGCTGGTCTCGCTGGCCTTCAACTGGCTCGGCGACGGCCTGCGCGACGTCCTGAACCCGTGATCCCGGCCATGACCGCGCCACGAGACCCCGGAGGTCGGAAATGAACGCCGTGCTCACCGTGCAGGGCCTCAGCGTCGAGTTCACGCTGCCCGGCGCCCGGGTCGAGGCGGTGCGGGGCGTCGACCTGGAGATCGGCGAGGGCGAGGTGCTCGCGCTCGTCGGCGAGTCCGGATCGGGCAAGAGCGTGACGGCCGCCGCGATCCTCGGGCTGCTGCCCCGCGGCGCCCGCGTCACCGCGGGCAGCGTCCGCTTCCGCGGCACCGAGCTGGTCGGGCTGCCGGAGCGGCGGCTCAACGCCCACCGCGGCTCCGGCATCGGAATGATCTTCCAGAACCCGGTCACCTCGCTCGATCCCTCGTTCGCCGTCGGCGGCCAGCTCGGCGACACCGCCCGCCTGCACCTGGGCGTCTCCCGGAGCGAGGCGGCACGGGTCGCGGGCGGCTGGCTGGAACGGGTCGGCATCCCCGACCCGGACCGCGTCCTGCGCTCCTACCCGCACGAGCTGAGCGGCGGCATGCGGCAGCGCGTCATGATCGCGCTCGCCGCGCTGTCCGGCCCGGACCTGCTCATCGCCGACGAGCCGACGACCGCGCTGGACGCCACCGTGCAGAAGCAGATCCTCGACCTGCTGCTCGGCCTGTCCGCCGAGACCGGGACGGCGGTGCTGCTGATCACCCACGACTTCGGCGTGGTCGCGCACACCGGCTCCCGCGTCGCGGTGATGCGCGAGGGCGCGATCGTCGAGGTGGGGGACACCCGGCGGGTGCTCGGCGCGCCGTCGCACCCCTACACGCGGTCGCTCATCGAGTCGGTGCCCGAGATCGGGCGGGGCCGGCCGGGCGCGGGCCGCCGCCCGCCCGCCGCCCGGCGCGCGGGCGGGTCGCCGCCCGGCGGGGCACGGTCCGGCGGCGCGTCCTCCGGCGAGGCGATCCTGGAACTGCGGGGCGTGTCGAAGGAGTTCGCCGTCGGCGGCTTCGGGACCGGACGCCACCGGAGCGTGGTCCGCGCCGTCGGCGACGTCTCGCTGAGCGTGCGGCGCGGCGAGACGTTCGGGCTCATCGGCGAGTCCGGGTCGGGCAAGTCGACGCTCGCCCGGCTCTCCGGCGCCCTGCTCCGGCCCACCGCCGGGTCGGTCCTGTTCGACGGTGCCGACGTCGCCGCCGCGGACGCCCGGGGCCGCCGCGACCTGCGGCGCCGCTTCCAGTACGTCTTCCAGGACGCGGCCACCGCCCTGAACCCCCGGCTCAAGGCGGGCGACCAGATCGCCCGGCCGCTCGTCCGGCTGGGGAAGGCCGCGAACCGCCGGGAGGCCGCCGCCCTCACGGCCCGCGCGCTGGAGCTGGTCGGCCTGCACGCCGCGCACGCCGACCGCTACCCGCGCGAGTTCTCCGGCGGGCAGCGCCAGCGGGTGAGCATCGCGCGGGCCATCGCGCTGGAGCCCGACCTGCTCGTCCTCGACGAGCCCACGTCCGCCCTCGACGTGTCCACCCAGGCGAGCATCCTGGACCTGCTCTTCGACCTGAAGGACGAGCTCGGCCTCACCTACCTGTTCATCGGCCACGACCTCGCGGTGATCGAGTCGGTCTGCGACCGCATCGGCGTGATGCGCCGCGGGTCGCTCGTCGAGACCTTCCCGGTGGACGACCTGTCCGCCGAGGACCGCCATCCGGCCACCCGCGCCCTGCTCGACGCCGTCCTCCCGATCGGCGCCGCGCACGAAGCCAAGGAGATCTCATGACCACGCGTCCGCTCATCCTCAACGCCGTCGAGATGAGCACGGCGGGCCACATCGCCTTCGGCCTGTGGCGCCGCCACTCGCCGGCGGCGCGCGACTACACCGACGTCGGCTACTGGGTCGAGCTCGGCCGGGTGCTGGAGGACGGCGGCTTCGACGCGCTGTTCCTCGCCGACGCGCTCGGCCAGCTCGACACCTACGAGCGCTCGGCCGACCGGGCGCTCACCGACGCCGTCCAGACGCCCCTGGACGATCCGCTGCTGGTGGTGTCCGCGATCGCCGCCGCCACCAGCACCCTGGGCATCGGCGTCACGGTGTCGACGACCTACGAGCAGCCGTACCTGCTGGCCCGCAAGTTCACCACGCTCGACCACCTCACCCGCGGGCGGATCGGCTGGAACATCGTCACGTCCCAGCTCGACAGCGCCGCGCGCAACCTCGGTCTCGACCGCCAGCTGCCCCACGACCGGCGCTACGAGCTCGCGCAGGAGTTCCTCGACGTCACCTACAAGCTCTGGGAGGGGTCCTGGGACGACGGCGCGGTGGTCAAGGACCGGGAGCGCGGCGTCTACGCCGACCCGTCGAAGGTGCACGCGATCGGCCACTCCGGCGAGTACTTCTCCGTGCCCAGCGCGCACCTGTCCGAGCCGTCGGCGCAGCGCACGCCCGTGCTGTTCCAGGCGGGCTCGTCGCCGCGCGGGCGCGCGTTCGCCGCCCGCAACGCCGAGGTGGTGTTCGTGGCGGGGATCGAGCCGGTGGCGCTGCGCCGCAACATCGAGGAGATCAGGAGGCTGGCGGCGCTGGAGGGGCGGGGGCCGGACGCGATCCGGTTCGTCGGCCTGGTCACCGTCATCGCGGACGCGACGGACGAGGCCGCTCACGCCAAGCTGCGCGACTACCAGCGCTACCGCAGCGTCGAGGGCGCCATCGCCCACTTCTCCGCCATCACCGGCATCGACTGGGCGCAGTACGACCTCGACGCGCCGCTGGAGTACATCGAGACCGAGAGCAACCGGTCGATCCTCGCGAGCCTGACCAAGGACGTCCCCGGCACCTCGTGGTCGCTCCGCGACGTGTTCGGGTCCCCGGACGGCGTCGGAGGCTACGGGCGGCCCATCGTCGGCGGCGGCGCGACGGTCGCCGACCGGCTCGAGGCGCTCGCCGACGAGTCGGGGCTCGACGGCTTCAACATCGCCGGAGCGGTCGCCATCGAGGACTACCGGGCGTTCGGCGAGTACGTGACGCCCGTCCTCGCCGAGCGGGGCCGCGTCAGCGAGAAGGCGCCCGGCCGCACGCTCCGCGAGGCGCTGTCCGGCGCGCCGTCGCCGCTGCTCCCCGCCGACCACCCGGCGGCGCGCTACCGCGGCGCGTTCGCCGGCCGGCCGTCCGCGGCGCCTCCGCTCCTCACCACCACCGGCACGAAGGGCTGACCATGACGACCGGCGCCTCCGGCGCCCGGCCCTCCCCGCCGGCCTGCTCAGGCGGGGAGGGCGACCGCGGAGGGGCCGGGCGTGGGCGAGGCGGCCCCGAAGTGCTCCCGCAGCGTGCGGGTCTCGTACTCGTGCCGGTAGAGGCCCCGCGCGCGCAGCAGCGGCACCACCTCGTCGACGATGACCTCCAGCCCGTCGATGAGGCGGTCGGGCTGGAGGTTGAAGCCGTCGATCGCGCCGGAGCGGAACCAGTCCTCGATGTGGTCGGCGAGCTGCTCGGGCGTCCCGACGAACCCCGCGTGCCCCGACCCGGTGTAGCGGGTCTGCCGCAGGTACTCGCGGACCGTCGGGTTCGTCCGGCGGATCTGCTCGACGATCGACTCGCGGAACCCCAGGCTGCCGGTGAAGGTCTGCGGGTCGGCGGGCGCCGCGAGGACCTCCTCGGGGAACGGCTCGTCCAGCGGCAGGGTGGACGCGTCGAACCCGATCGCCTGGGACAGCCACTGCGCCGAGTAGGACGCCGGCCCGAGGTCGTGCAGCTCGTCGCTGCGGCGCCGGGCCTCCTCCTCGGTGCTGCCGAGGCTGAGCAGCAGCCCCGGCAGGATCCTGACGTCGTCGGGGCGCCGGCCGAACGCGACGGCGTTCCGCTTGACCTGGCGGTAGTGCTCGATCGCGCCCTCCTTGGTCAGCTCGGCGGCGAAGACGCCCTCGGCGAACCGGCCGGCGAGCCGGCGGCCCTTCGGGGAGCCGCCGGCCTGCAGCAGCACGGGGCGGCCCTGCGGCGACGGCGGCACTCGCAGGCGTCCGGCCAGGTCGAGGAAGCGCCCGTGGTGGTCGACCGGCTCCCCGGTGCGCGCGGACTCCCACAGCGCGAGCACGGCCTCGACGAACTCCTCGGCGCGGTCGTAGCGGTCGTCGCGTCCGGGCACGTCGGGCAGGCCGAAGTTGCGGGCGGCCGCGGCGCCGCGGGTCGTCACGATGTTCCAGCCGGCGCGCCCGCCGGAGAGCAGGTCGAGGGACAGCAGCCGCTCGGCCAGCTCGAACGGGTCGTTGAAGGTGGTGGACGCGGTGACGACCAGGCCGACGCGGCGTGTGGCGGCCGCGACGTGCGCCCAGGTGACCGTGGGCTCCAGCCGGCCCGCGTTGGCGTCGTGGGAGGGGTCGCCGAGCGCGGGGCCGTCGGCGAGGAACACGGCGTCGAGCGTCCCGCGTTCGGCGAGGCGCCCGATCGTGCGCCAGTACTCGGGATCGACGAAGGCGTCCGGCCCCAGCCGGGGCGACTGCCACGCGGCGGGCAGGTAGCCGAGGACCAGGACGTTGACGCCGAGCAGGACATGGCCGGTGCGGGGTCGGGACACGGACGCTCTCCTCGATGCCATAAACTCTACTAACTCTACCGACAATATAGGAAATTAGGAGTTCTCATGCCGGATCTCGACGGCGCACGGCCGCGTCTCGCGCTGGCGCTGACCGGCGATCAGGCGCTCGCCGTGCAGGCGGAGGACGCGCTCGCCTCGCTGCTCGACCGCGCCCCGCTGGCCTTCACCGTCGTCGGCGCCGACCGCGTCGCGCCCGCCGAGGCCGGTGCCGACCGCACCGTGGACCCGAGCATGCTCGCGACCGTCCTCGCGGCCCGCACCACCACCGCCGCGTTCCTCTTCGCGTCGTCGCCGGTGCGGGACCACCCGTACAACCTCGCGCGTCGGGTCGCCTCCCTCGGCCACCTGACGCGCGGCCGGGCCGGGCTCGTCCTGGGCGTCGCCGATCCGCTCGCCGCCGCCGGCCGGGCTCGCGGCGAGGGCCCCGAGCTCACCCGGCGCGCCGGTGCCGAGGAGGCGCACGACCTGGCGTCGGCGACCCGCGAACTCGAGCAGACCTGGCCGTACGACGCCATCGTCGCCGACCGCGAGCAGCGGATCTTCGCCCGCGGCGACCGGATCCGCCGCGCCGACCACCAGGGCGTCTACTCGGTCGCGGGCCCGCTGACGCTCCCCGCGCCCCGCGACGGCGCGTCCGTCGTCGGCTGGTGGGCGAACCGTGCGGACGAACTCGAGGCCGCCGCCGACGTGGCCGACGTCGTGATCGTCCCGCAGGGGCTCGTGTCCGGCGCGCGGTCCGCGGTCGACGCGGCCTCCGGCCGGTACTTCGCCGATCCGGGCCGCCGTCCCCTGCTGTTCACGGTGGTCGACGTCCCGCCGGGCACGACGGTCGCCGACGTGCGCGCCTCGATCGCCGCCGCGTCCGAGGCGGACGGCATCGTGCTGCGTCCCACCGGCTCCGACCCGAGCGAGGCCATCGGACTCGCCGGCGGGCTGCACGCCGGCGAGCGTCTCCCCGCGGGCCCGTTGCGCGCCCGGCTGGGACTGCCGGAGGCCGCGGACCTGCTGCCCGACGGCCCCGGCGTGTTCCCGGCCCCCGTCCCCCAGCCCTAGATGAGCGGGTAGCGCGGCGGGTTCGTCCCGTTCAGGGTGTGGTTGCCGATGTGGACGTACTTCCAGCGGGCGGGGTCGTGCAGCGAGTGGGTGCGGACGTTGCGCCAATGGCGGTCCAGGCCGTGGCTCGCGTCGGCGGCGCTGGTCCCCGCGAGTTCCAGGACGTCGGTGGCGATCTGGACGGCGACCTCCTGCGCGTACGCCTTGGCCTCGGCGACCGCCAGCGACGCGGCGGCGGTGTTCTCGTCCGTCAGCGCGGGGGCGGCCAGTGCGGCGTCGACGGCGCGGCCGCCGCGCTCGAACAGCGCCTCCAGCGCGTGCAGCAGCGTGGTGAGCCGGCCGAAGCGCAGGACTGCGTGCGGCTCGTCCGACACCCGCTCGACACCGGACTCGAACCACGGGCGCGAGCGGTCCCGGACGAAGGCGGCGCCCTCCTCCAGCGCCGCGCGGGCGATGCCGACGTCGATGGCCAGGTGCAGGAGCTGGTCGTAGGCGCCGAGGATCAGCGGCGGCGGGTCGGCGGGCACCGGCCCGAGGTGCAGGACCCGCTCGGCCGGGACGTGGACGCCGGTGAACACGATCGATCCGCTGGCCGTCGCGCGCTGCCCGAACGCCGTCCAGTCGTCGGCGAACTCCACGCCCTCGGCGTCGCCCGGCACGAACGCGGTGACCGGAAGGTTCTGGTCGCCCTCCAGGGAGGCGGCCACGCCGATCCACTGCGCGCCGAGCGCGCCGGTGGTGTAGTACTTGCGGCCGTCGAGCCGGTACCCGCCCGCCGGATCGGGTGTCACCGCGGTCAGCCGGTCGAAGACGTGCTTGGTGCCGCGCTCGGCGGTCGCGTTGCCGATCCGCGCACCCGCGGTGATCCGCCCGTAGAAGAACTCCTTCTGCGGCTCGGTGCCGGCCTGCCCGAGCAGGGCGGTCAGCACGAAGTGCGCGAGCACCAGCTGCGCCACCGACGGATCGGCCGCGGCGATGATCCGGAACACCTCGGCGACGGTGCTCGCGGCGACCCCGCCGCCGCCGTGCTCGCGCGGGACCGAGACGGCCAGCAGCCCGCTGGCGGCCAGCTCGTCCAGCTCGGCGGCCGGGTGCCGGGCCTCGCGGTCCCGCTCGATCGCTCCGGGCGCGATCCGGGCGGCATAGGCGCGCGCCGCCTCGACCGCCGCGGCGTCGGAGAGCGCCGGAGGCGCTGTCGTGGTCGGACTCGTCATCGTCATCCTTTCCTATTAACTAGGTCGGTTATACATGGAATTAGCCGAGGCGGCCATCGCCCGCACCCTCCGGGAGGGGTGCCGTCGGGGGAGGGGGCGGGGTGTCCATGCCGGGCCGTGGTGATTTCCTACTTTAACGGTAGGTATTGACGGTAACAGCGAGCCGTGCCTACTGTTCCCCGCAGAGGTTCGGGCCGCCCGGCGGAGGACGGCTCCCGACCGCGAACCGGAGGGTGCCGCATGAGTGAACCCCGCCTGCCGACGGCCATCGAACTCGACGGCGACGGCGCCCATCCGGCCGCATGGCGGTACTCCGGGCGACCACCCGGCGCGGTCCTCACCGCGGGAGCGCTGCGCGACGGCGTGGCCGCCGCCGAGGCCGCCGGCTTCACGCTGGCCACGTTCGACGACGCGCCCGTCCCGCCGCACGCGGGCGTCAACGCCGCCGGGCGGCTGGAGGCCGGCACCCGGGCGGCGTTCGCCGCGACGATCACCGAGCGGATCGGCCTCGCGCCGGCCCTGCACGTGACGACCACCGAGCCGTTCCATCTCGCCACCCAGCTCGCGAGCCTCGACCACGCCGGCCGCGGCCGGGCGGCGTGGCTGGTCGGCGCCGCGAACGCCCCGGAGTCGCTCGCGACGATCGGGGCGGCCCCGCTCGCCCCGGAGGAACTGCGGCGGGAGGTGCGCGACGTCGTCGACGCCGCCCGGCTCCTCTGGGACTCCTGGGAGGACGGCGCCGTCATCAAGGACGCCGCCACCGGACGGTTCCTGGACGCCGACCGGGTCCACCACATCGACTTCGCGGGGGCCCGGTTCACGGTCAAGGGCCCGCTGATCACGCCCCGGCCGCCGCAGGGGCAGGTCGTCGTCCTCGCCCCGGCGGCCCTCGGCCTCGGAGCCCGCGCCGACATCGCCCTCGTCGGCGGGCACGACACGGCCGCCCTCGCCGAACGCGCGGCGGAGGCGCGGGAGGCCGGCGCCCCGCTGGCGTTCGCCGAGATCGAGGCCGTCCTGGGCGGGACCGACGCCTCCGCCGCCGGACGCGCCGCCCGGCTGGAGGAGTCCGCCGCCTGGCCGGACACCGGCCGGTTCCGGTACGTGGGGTCCGCCGGCGGGTTCGCCCGCCTGCTGCGGTCGCTCGCCGGCACCGTCGACGGGGTGCGCCTGCATCCGGCCGTCCTCGCCGCCGACCTGCCCCTGCTCGCCGAGCACGTGCTGCCCGCCCTCGCGGCGGCCGGCCTGCACCGCCCGCCCGCGACGGGCGCGAGGCTGCGGGACGCCCTCGGACTGCCCCGCCCCGCGAACAGGTTCACCGCCGCCTCCTGAGGGGAACTCGACCATGACCGAAGCCGCCACGGGCGCCCCCTACGATCCGCACGCCCGGGTCCACCTCGGCGTCTTCTACACCGGTGTCGGCCCGCAACTCGTGTGGAACGATCCGGCCGCCGCCGACCACGTCGCGATCGAGACGTTCGTCGAGGTCGCCCGCCTGCTGGAGCGCGGGCTGTTCGACGCGTTCTTCCTCGGGGAGGGGCTGCGGGTCCGGGAGAACCGCGGCCGCGTCCACGACCAGGACGTGGCCGGCCGTCCCGACGCGATCACGCAGATGTCCGCCCTCGCCGCGGTCACCGAGCGGATCGGGCTGGTCGCCACCCAGAACGCCACCTACAACTTCCCGGCCGACCTGGCCCGCAGGCTCGCCAGCCTGGACCTGCTGTCCGACGGCCGCGCCGGCTGGAACATCGTCACCACCGACAACGCTTGGACCGGCGCGAACTTCCGCCACGGCGGCTGGCTGGAGCACGAGCGCCGCTACGACAGGGCCGGCCAGTTCGTCGACGCCGTCACCGCGCTGTGGAACGCCTGGGAACCGGACGCCGTCGCCGCCACCGGGGAGGCGAAGAGCTGGGCCCGGCCCGGCTCCATCGGCGAGGTCGCCCGCAGCACCGACCTGGTCGACCTCCGCGCCGTCGCCACGGTGCCCGCGAGCCGGCAGGGCCGGCCGGTCCTCTTCCAGGCCGGCGACTCCGACGGCGGCCGGGAGCTCGCCGCGTCCCGCGCCGACGTGGTGTTCTCGGCGAACACCTCGTACGACAAGGCCGTCGCCTACGCGGCGGACCTGCGCGCGCGGCTCGCCAGGTACGGGCGCTCGGCCGACTCGCTGCGGATCCTTCCCGGCGCCTCCGTCGTCCTCGGCGACACACCCGACGAGGCCCGCGAGCGCGCCCGCTGGGTGCGCGAGGAGCAGATGTCCGCACCGCGCGCGATCACGTTCTTCGAGCAGTACTGGGGGACGGACCTGTCCGGGTACGACCCGCACGGGCCGCTTCCCGACGTCGACCCCGTCGAGGGCGAGCTCGACCCGTCGCGCGGCACCATCCCCATCGAGCGGCGCACCGGCAAGCACGCGCTGATCGCCCGGTGGCGTGAGCAGAGCGAGCAGCGCGGCCTGTCGATGCTGGAGCTGGCGCGGGAGGTCGCGCCCGGGCACCCCGCCTTCGTCGGCACGCCGTCCCAGGTCGCCGACGAGTGGGTCCGCTACGTCCGCACCCGCGCCGTCGACGGGTTCAACATCACGCCGTACCTGATCCCCTCCGCGCTGGAGGACATCGTCGACAAGCTCGTCCCCGAACTGCAGGAGCGCGGCGCGTACCGCACCGCCTACGAGGGCGAGACGCTGCGCGAGCACCTGGACCTGCCGCCGCTGAACCCGTAGGAAGGGGCCCGGATGGTCAGGGGACCCAGCGGCGGGCCGTGAACCGCGTCCCGTCGCGGCCGATCTCGACGGCGCCCGGCCCGCAGAAGTGGGCCGGCACGACCAGCGCGGCGGTGTCCGCGGCCCGTTCGAGGAGGCGGCGGCGGGTCCGGGCGGCGGCGGACGGGTCGTGGCAGAAACAGCTGGAGGCGTCCGGCGCCAGAAGCTGGACGGGCGTGTGGAGCAGGTCGCCGACGAACAGAGCGCGCTCGCCCTCGGACTCCACGGCGAGTACCCCGTGCCCGGGCGTGTGCCCGGGGGCGAGGTCGAGCCGCAGGTTCTCGTCGATGAGGAAGTGGTCCTCCCAGACGACCGCCTGCCCCGAACGCAGCACCGGCTCCACCGACCGGGCGTGGACGGCGGCGCTGCGCCCGGGCTCCTCCACCAGCGTGTCCGGGGCGAAGAAGGCGAGGTCGGCGGCGGAGAAGAGGTACCGGGCCCGGGGGCAGAACGGGACGTGCCCGCCGTCGTCCTCGCGGGTGTTCCAGCCGACGTGGTCGGCGTGCAGGTGGGTGCACACCACGAGGTCGACGTCGCCGGGCGCCACGCCCGCGGCGGCGAGCGCCGCCGGCAGGTCGCCGCCGGCCGGCACGCCCTCCTGGCGGGGGTCGGGGGCCAGACCGGTGTCGATGAGGATCGTGCGCCCGGCACTGCGCAGCAGCCAGCTGTGCACGGAGACGCGGACGCGGCCGGAGCCGGGGTCCCAGTGGTCGGGAGCGAGCCAGGAGCGGTTCGCCTCCCAGAGATCCGGGCCGGTGCCGGGGAGCAGCTCGGCGGGGGTCAGGGGCAGATTCTCGAAATGCGGGATCCGGGTCACCGAGACCGCGCCGATGTCGAACGTGCGCATACGCTGATCTTCGTGACGCCCAGGCGGGACCGGAAGAAGGAACTTTCATGTCCACTGACGTGCCGTCCGCTCGCCCGGTGACGTCCGGAGCGGTGGAGCGCGGGGTCGTCGTCACCGCCGCCGAGTACGGCGCGTGCCCGGTGACGGGCGTCCTGCGGCGCGTCGGCGACAAGTGGAGCCCGGCGGTCATCCGGCTGCTCGCCGACCGGCCGCACGGCTTCAACGAGCTGGACCGCGCCATCGAGGGGATCAGCCGCCGCGTGCTCACCCGCACCCTGCGGACGCTGGAGGAGGAGGGGCTCGTGAGCCGCACTCCTGCTCCCGGCAGGGCGGGCCGCGTGGAGTACGCCCTGACCGAGGTGGGAGCGTCGCTGCGCGAGCAGCTCGCCGCGCTGGGCCGGTGGGCCGCCGAGCACGCCGCCGAGCTGCCCCGGATGGCATATATTCCTACTGATTAACTTGGAAAAGCCTCGATCCTCTGGGGGATGTCCGATGCGGATGGCGGATGACCTGGGCTACGAGGTTCGCGCCACCGGGTGGGACGATCCCGACGCCGCGAAACTGCGGGACGCGATGCAGGCGGAGATGGAGAGCCGGTACGCCGACCGGGTCGCGGAGATCCTCGCCGCGGCGGCGGACCCGGAGCGGAAGGTGGACGGCACGCTCGGCGTCGAGGCCGAGCAGGTGGTGTACGTCGGCGTCGCCTACGCCGGCGGGACCGCGATCGGCCACGTCGCGTTGCGGCGCTACGGCGACGGCGTCGAACTGAAGCGGATGTACGTCGCGCCCGCGCATCGCGGTTCGGGGGCCGCCACCGCGCTGCTGGCCGCGGCGGAGAGGGCCGCCCGGTCCCTCGGAGCGTCCCGCGTCGTCCTGCAGACGGGGGACCGGCAGCCGGACGCCGTCCGGCTGTACGAGCGCGAGGGCTACACCCGTATTCCGGTCTTTCCGCCGTACGAGTGGCTGACTTTCTCGATCTGCATGGAGAAAACCCTCTGACGGTGCCGCCCCGCGACCGGCGACGGGCGGCCGGATTGCGGTACCCCGGCGAATTCACCGTTCGCGTTTCATCCGGACGATAAGGGGGGCCTACAGGGGACGCGGAAGCGCGGTCCATCGCTTTGATGGGGCGAGGAGCGTGCTTCGTGGCGCCGCCTGGAGGCGATGATGGGTGACTCCCAGGACCTGATCCTGGAACTGGTCCGCGAATACCACCGTGAGAGGGAACGGAGCCGGCGTTTCGTCCCGGGCGAGACGCTCGTGATGCCCTCGGGCGCCGACCTGAACGAGGACGACCGCGTCGCGCTGGTCGAGGCCGCGCTCACCATGCGCATCGCCGCGGGCCCGAGCGCGCTCGCGCTGGAGCGGGAGCTGGGACGGACCCTGCGGCGCCGCAAGGTCCACCTGACCAACTCGGGGTCCTCGGCCAACCTGCTGGCGCTGACCGCGCTGACGCAGCCGGAGATCGGCGCCGACCGGCTGAAGCCCGGCGACGAGATCGTCACGGTCGCGGCGGGTTTCCCGACGACGGTCAACCCGATCCTGCAGAACCAGATGGTGCCGGTCTTCGTCGACGTCGAGCTCGGCACCTACAACACCACGGCCGAGCGGGTCGCCGAGGCGATCGGCCCCCGGACCCGCGGCATCATGATCGCGCACGCGCTCGGCAACCCCTTCCCGGCGGCCGAGGTGGCCGAGCTGGCCGCCGAGCACGGCCTCTTCTTCGTCGAGGACAACTGCGACGGCGTCGACGCGAAGTACCGGGGGCGGCCGACCGGGACGTTCGGCGACTTCAGCACCGTGAGCTTCTACCCCGCCCATCACCTGACCATGGGCGAGGGAGGCTGCGTCACCACCGACCGGCCGAGGCTCGCGCGGATCGTGGAGTCGCTGCGCGACTGGGGCCGGGACTGCTGGTGCGAGCCGGGGGCCTGCGACACCTGCGGCAAGCGCTACACCCAGCAGTTCGGGGACCTGCCGTACGGCTACGACCACAAGTACACGTTCTCGCACGTGGGCTACAACCTGAAGACGACGGACCTCCAGGCGGCGCTGGGGCTCTCGCAGCTCAAGCGGCTGCCGGAGTTCGGCGCCGCCCGGCGCCGCAACTGGCGGCGGCTCCGCGAGGGCCTGGACGGCCTGCCGGGCCTGCTGCTGCCCGAGCCCACGCCCGGCGGCGATCCCAGCTGGTTCGGCTTCGTCATCACCGTCGCCGGCGACGCGCCGTTCGACCGGGACGAGATCGTCGCCCACCTGGAGGACCGGCGGATCGGCACCCGGATGCTGTTCGCCGGCAACCTCACCCGGCAGCCCGCCTACCGGGGCCGGGAGTACCGGGTGTCGGGGAGCCTCGCCAACAGCGACGTCATCACCGCGCGCACCTTCTGGATCGGGGTCTTCCCCGGCCTCACCGACGAGATGATCGACTACGTGATCGGCACGATCAGGGACTTCGTCACGAGCCGGCGGTAGCCCGCGGCACGCCGCGCGTCACGCCCGCGGCTCGGTCGGGACCCGGGCCGCGGGCTCGGCGTGCTCGTCCTGCCCGGCGTGCTCGTCCTGCCGGGCGGCCTCGCCGCCGTCGTAGGCGGCGCGCGCGGCGGCGATCTTCGCGTGGTTGTTCTCGGCCCAGGCCGAGAGGGCGCGGGTGGAGGCGAAGAGCTCCTCGGCGAGGGCCGTTGCGGTGTACTCGACCTGCGGGGGCACGGTGGGGTGGACGGTGCGGGTGATGAGCCCGTCGCGCTCCAGCGTGCGCAGCGTGAGGGTCAGCATGCGGCGGCTGATGCCGGGGATCGACCGGTGCAGTTCGGCGAACCGGATGGGCCCGTCGCTCGCCGCCGCGATGATCGCGATTCCCCACTTGCTGCCGACCCGGTCGAGGGCGTCGCGGAAGGCGGCGCACGTGTCGGGCTCGACGTCGTCGGGCAGCCGAGATCCTGCTGTCATCGGTTCCCTTCCCCGGTGCGGACGCCTCAGCGTCGCACGCGCCCGTCCGTGCGGGCAACCGATGCCCGCCCGGCAGGGGCGGGTCAGGGGGGCGGATCGGGGAGTGCGGTGCGCAGGACCGGCGCCACCTCGGTCGCGAGCAGTTCGAGGGAGGTCCGGTGGTCGTGCTCCGACAGGCCGTCGGGGTCGACGCTGACCACGATGAGCGAGTGGCCGAACACCTCGTGCTGGCGGTGCACCTTGTCGATGATCTGCTCGGGGCTGCCGACGAGCGCCGGCGAGCGCGCGACGAACTCCTCCACGGTGGGGAACGCCGGGCGGGCGCCGATGCCGCGCTGCATCGCGACCAGGCGCTCGTAGGCCGGACGGTACGCGGCGACCGCCGCCTGCGAGGTCTTCGCCACGAGGAACCCCGGCGTGCCCGCGCCGGTGAAGAGCCGGTCGGCGGGACGGCCGCGCCGCGCCCATTCGGCGCGGTAGTGCTCGACCAGGGGACGGGCGCTCTCGCTGGACAGGCCCGCGTTGGAGAACACCACGGGGTCGCCGTACTCGGCGGCGAGGGCCACCGACTCCGCCGACGACGAACTCCCGTGCCAGATCCTGGGGCGCCCGCGCAGCGGCCGGGGGAGGGTGCGCACGCCGTCCAGGCGCGGCCGCCGCCCCGCCGGCCAGGAGACCTCGTCCCTGGTCCACAGCTCGTGCAGGAGCCGGAAGTTGTCCGCGAGGGCGGGGCGCTGCTCGTCGGGCGCCAGGCCGAACATCGCGCCGCCCGGCCCGGCGCCCTTGCCGACGATCAGCTCCAGCCGCCCGCCGGACAGCTGGTCCAGGGTCGCGTAGTCCTCGGCGACCCGCACGGGGTCGAGCATCGACAGCAGGGTCACCCCGGTGAACAGCCGGATCCTGCTGGTCAGCGCCGCCACGTGGGCGAGGACGACCGGGGGCGCGCTGGAGAGGAACGGCCAGTGGTGGCGTTCGCCCACCCCGAAGCCGTCGAAGCCGAGCTCCTCCATGTACCGGGCGGTGGCGACCGTGCGGCCGAAGCTCGCGCGCGTCGCGGCGGGCTCGTCCGCGCCCGCGGAATCCAGGAAACGGATGGGAGCCACCCCGAAGAACTTCACGATCGGTACCGCCGTATTCCCATTCGTGCGCGCCCGCGATTCAGTTGAAGGCGGATCGCCTTTCTCCAGTCGCCAAACGTAGGCGGTGGGCGACGGCGCCGGAAGAAGGAACATTGCTGTTACCACCCCGTCCCGTGCTTTCCTGTGCGCACACGCGATCTGGAATGGTCCGAAAGGGGGTGGGGTGTGTCCGCGCCGACCGATCTGCGGCTGGAGCACCGGCCCGCGGCGCTGGGGCTGACCGAGCGGTCGCCCCGGCTGAGCTGGCGGCTGCCGCCCGGGACCCGGACGCAGCGGGCCTACCGGATCCGCGGCCGGGCGGGCGACCGGCCGTGGGACACCGGATGGGTCGCGTCGGACCGCAGCCTGTTCGTCCCCTACGGCGGCCCGCCGCTCGCGTCGCGGGAGCCCGTGCGATGCGCGGTGCGGGTCCGCACCGACGCCGGCACCAGCGCCTGGTCCGAGCCCGCCGCCTGGGAGATGGGCCTGCTCGATCCGGACGACTGGGCCGCCGCGTGGGTCGGGCCCGCGGAGGACGAGGTGCCGCCGGCGGGCTTCCGGCCCGGCTACCTGCTGCGCGGCGAGTTCACGGTCGACCGCCCGGTGGTCCGGGCGCGGGTGTACGCCACGGCGCACGGCCTGTACGAGCTGTTCCTCAACGGCGAACGGGTCGGGGACGCCGAACTCGCCCCCGGCTTCACCGCCTACCGCGACCACCTGCACGTCCAGGCGTACGACGTGACCGCCGCGGTCCGCGCCGGCGCCAACGTGCTCGGCGCGGTCCTCAGCGACGGCTGGTTCCGCGGCCGGACCTCCTACCACCGCCTTCCCGACGGGTTCGGCGACCGCACCGCGCTGCTGGTCCAGCTGCACGCCGACCATGAGGACGGGACGTCCACGGTGGCGGGGACGGGCCCGCGCTGGCGGTCGGCGGTCGGGGCCGTCAAGGCGGCCGACTTCTTCGACGGCGTCGCCGCCGACCTCCGCGACGAGCCGGCCGGGTGGAGCGCCCCCGGGCCGGTCGAGGGCGGCTGGGCGCCGGTCGCCGTGCGCGAGCGCCCGGCGGCCCGGCTGGTGTCCTCGCCCGCTCCGCCGGTGCGGCGGCTCCAGGAACTGCGCCCGGTCGCGATCACCCGGCCGGAGCGGGGCCGGCACATCATCGACTTCGGCCAGAACCTCGGCGGATGGGTGCGGCTCACCGACCTCGGACCGCGCGGGACGGTGCTGTCGCTCACGCACGCCGAGGCGCTCACACCGGACGGCACCGACGTCAACACCGCCAGCGGGCAGGCCACCCTGCACTGGTACACGCCGGCGCGCGGGATCCAGACCGACCGGGTGGTCTCGGCCGGTCCGGACGGCCCGGCCTTCGAGCCGCGGCACACCCGGCACGGCTTCCGCTACCTGCGCGTCGACGGGCATCCCGGCCCCCTCACCGCCGACGCCGCGACGGCGGTCGCGGTGAGCTCCGACCTCCCGCGCACGGGCTGGTTCCGGTGCAGCGATGAGCGCCTCGACCGGCTCCACGAGATCGCCTACTGGACCTACCGCAACCAGGCGTGCGACGTCCCGACGGCCGAGATCACCCGCGAGCTCGCCGGCTGGACCGACTTCGGGTGGAACATCCGGGGCGCCCGGCTGCTGAACGACGTGTCCGGGCTGAGCGCCAAGTGGCTGGCGGACCTCGCCGCCGACCAGTGGCAGGACGGGACGGTGCGCAACTACGCGCCCGACCCCCTCGGCCCGCGCAGCCTGACGGCGCGGTTCGCGATCCCGCACGGCCAGGCGGGCTTCGGCGACGCGGCCGTGGTGGTGCCCTGGGAGACGTGGCGGGCCTACGGCGACGACGGCCTGCTGGAGCGGCAGTACCCGTCGATGACCGCGTGGGTCGACCGCGTGGCCCGGATCGCGCGGGACCGCAGGCACCCCGACCGGCGCGAGGTGCGGCCCGTCCCGGCACCGCACGAGGAGTTCCTCTGGGACACCGGCTACCACTTCGGGGAGCACCTCGAACCCGCGCCGCCGCAGCGCCCGGTGTCGCCGCAGCGGCCGGCGTCGCTCGGCGGACGGCGCACCACCTGGGCCACCGACCTGGACTCCTTCACCGCCGCCGTGGTCGAGGAGATGGAGTCCCGCGACCACGCGGCGTTCGCCACCGCCTACTTCCACCGGTCGGCCCGGCTGCTGTCCAGGATCGCGGGCGTCCTCGGCCGGACCGGGGACGCCGAGCGGTACGGGCGCCTCGCCGATGACGTCCGCGCCGCGTGGCAGGCCGAGTTCATCACCGCCGACGGGCGGCTGGCCTGCGACACCCAGGCGACGCACCTGCGCGCGCTCGCCTACGGCCTGGTGCCCGAGGCGCTGCGGGCGCGGACCGCGGACCGGCTGGCGGAGCTGATCCGCGCCGCCGGCACGCGGCCCGGCACGGGGCTGCCGACGACGCATCTGCTGCTGCCCGTCCTCGCCGACAACGGCCACCTCGACCTCGCCTACGAACTCCTGCTGCGCTCCGGGCCCCGGTCCTGGATGTCGGTGATCGACAACGGCGGCACCACGTTCTGGGAGACCTGGGACGGCATCGCCCCGAACGGCGCCACGATGCTGGCGCTGAACATGCCGACGCGGGCGAGCGTCGTCGAGTTCCTGCACGGCCACGTCGCCGGCGTGCGGCTCGACCCCGAGCTGCCCGCCTACCGGCGGTTCCGGGTCGAGCCTCGGCCGGGCGGCGGCCTGACCTGGGCCGAGGTGAAATACGACTGCCCCTACGGCCGGATCGAGGCCGGGTGGCGCGCCGAGCGGGGCCGCTTCTCGCTGGAGGTCACGGTCCCGCCCGGCACGACGGCCGAGGTGGTGCTCCCCGACGGCACGCGGGCGGAGGCAGGCCCCGGCGCCCATGCGTTCGCCGCGCGGGCGGCGCCCGCCGATTCAGGGGTGGCGTAGGGGGTCGCGGAAGGGGGTCCGCATCTGCCGTTCACGGCAGCCTGGGCATGGATCGGAATCGCCGGAACCGCCGGCGGAGGAAGGGCTTCGAATCGATGGCGCGGTTTCTGGGCGGACGAGTGCTCCAAGGGCTGTTCGTGCTCTGGGCGGCCTACACGCTCTCGTTCGCCGTTCTGTACGCGCTGCCGAGCGACCCGGCGGCGATCGCGGCCGGCGCCAACAACAGCGTCACACCGGAGCAGCTCGCCCAGCTCCGGCATGAGATGGGCCTCGACCGCCCGCTGATGGAGCAGTACCTGACCAAACTGGGCGGGGCGCTGCACGGGGACCTCGGCCGGTCGCTCCAGTCCGGCGAGCCGGTGACGTCCCTGATCGGGCGGGCGCTCCCGCCGACGCTCGCGGTGGCGGGGGCGGGGCTCGTCCTCGGGGTGCTCCTCGGGACGGCCCTGGCGGTGCTGGCCACCGTGACCGGCTCCCGCCGGCTCCGGCGGACGCTGCTAAGCCTGCCGCCTCTCGGCGTCGCGATCCCGGCCTTCGTCATCGGGCTGCTCCTGCTGCAGTGGCTCTCCTTCACCTGGAACGTCTTCCCCGCGATCGGGGAGGGCGGGCTCCGCGGGCTGGTGCTGCCCGCCGTCACCATCGCCGTCCAGCCCGCGGCGCTCATCGGGCAGGTCCTGGCGAAGAGCATGGGCGACGAGCTCGGCAAGGACTACGTGGCCGTCGCCCGCGCCAAGGGCGCGGGGCCGCTCCGGACGAACGTCCGGCACGTCCTGCGCAACGCCGCGCTCCCCGCCCTGACGCTGGCCGGGCTGCTCGTCGGCGGGCTGCTCACCGGCGCGATCGTGGTCGAGGCGGTGTTCTCCCGCAACGGCCTCGGCCAGGTCACCCAGGGCGCGGTGGCGGCCGAGGACCTGCCCGTCGTGCAGGGCGTGGTGCTGCTGGGCGCGCTGGTGTTCGTCAGCGTCAACCTCGCCGTCGACCTGCTCTACCGGGTCCTCGATCCGCGGCTCGCGGTCGCGCGGCGCCCCGCCGGGCGCTTCGCGCTGTCCGGCCTCGCGGGCCGGGGGTGAGCGGGATGTCGGTCACCGACGTCGCCCTGCCGGCCGGCGAGCGCTTCCCGGAGCCGGGTCCCGCGCCGCGGAGCGCGGGCGGCCTGCTGCGCTCGCTGGCGCACCTGCTGCGCGACCCCGGGCTCGCCCTGGCGCTCCTCTGGGTCGGCCTCGTCGTGGTCGCGGCCGTCGCGCCGGCGCTGCTCGCCCCCGGCGACCCGCTGGCCGTCGACACCGCCGCGCACCTGCACGCCCCGTCGCCCGGCCATCCGTTCGGCACCGACCGGCTCGGCCGCGACCTGTTCGCCGAGACGGTGCACGGGACCGGCCGGACGCTGCCGGCGGCGGCGCTCGCGACGGTGATCGGCCTCGGCGCGGGCACGGTGCTCGGCCTGCTGGCGGGGTTCCTGCGCGGCGCGGCCGACCTGGTGATCATGCGCCTGGTCGACGTGCTGCTGGCGATCCCCGGCCTGCTGCTGGCACTGATGCTGGTCTCGGTGCTCGGCAAGGGCGACACGGTCGACGTCGGGATCGCCATCGGCGTGGCCGCCATCGCCAGCACCGCGCGGGTGATGCGCGCCGAGGTGCTGCGCGTCTCCGAGAGCGGGTTCGTGGAGGCCGCCCGGACGGGCGGGGCGCGGTGGACGCGCGTCGTGCTCCGCCACGTGCTGCCGAACTCGATGGGGCCGGTGTGGGTGCTCACCCTGCTGCTGTTCGGCGAGGCGATCCTCGGCGTGACCACGCTCAGCTTCCTGGGGTTCGGCGCCCAGCCGCCGACGCCGGAATGGGGGTCGCTGGTCTCCTCGGGGCGCGACTTCCTCGGCAGCGCCTGGTGGCTGTCCATCCTGCCGGGCACGGTGGTCGCGCTGACCGTGCTGGCCGCCAACCGGGTGTCGCGCGCCTTCGACGGTGAAAGGACGGGACCGCGATGAGCCCGCGTCTCCTGGAGGTCGAGGACCTGGCGGTGCGGTACCGCACGCGCCGCTCGGCCGTCCGCGCGGTGGAATCCGCCAGCTTCGCGGTGGGGGAGGGCGAGACGGTCGCGATCGTCGGCGAGTCCGGGTCGGGCAAGTCCACGACGGCGTACGCGCTGCTCGGCCTGCTGCCGCGGTCGGCCCGCGTCGTCCGCGGGCGGATCGGCTTCGACGGCCGGGACCTCGCGGGACTGCCCGAACGCCGGTGGCGCGAGCTGCGCGGCCGGGAGATCGCGCTCATCCCGCAGGACCCCGGCACGTCGCTCAACCCGGTGCAGCGGATCGGCGCCCAGGTCGCCGAGGCGCTCCGGTTGTCGGGAGGCGCGGACCGGCGCACCGCCCGCGCGCGCACGCTGGAGCTGCTCGCCGACGCCGGGCTTCCCGACCCCGAGGTCCAGGCGCGGCAGTACCCGTCGCAGCTGTCGGGCGGCATGCGCCAGCGCGCCCTCATCGCGATCGCCATCGCGGCGCGCCCCCGGCTCATCGTGGCCGACGAGCCGACGAGCGCGCTCGACGTCACGGTCCAGCGCCGCATCCTCGACCACATCGGCGCGCTGGTCCGCGAGTCGGGCACCGGCATGCTGCTGATCACCCACGACCTCGGCGTCGCCGCCGAGCGCGCCGACCGCGTCCTGGTGATGCGGTCCGGCGCGATCGTGGAGCAGGGCACGCCGGGGGAGGTGCTGTCCGACCCGCGCGACCCGTACACCAGGTCCCTGATCGACGCCGCGCCCGGTCTCGCGCGGACGCCGCGCCGGCACCGCGTCCGGCTGACCGCGATCCCCGGCGGCGCCCCCGGCGACCCGTTCGCCGAGGCGCGCCCCGCCCGCCCGCCGGAGACGGGCGACGGGCCGGACGCGCCCGTCCTGCGCGTCGAGGACCTGGTCAAGGAGTTCCGGCCGCCCCGCGCCGGCGGCCGCGCCGGGGCGATCCGGGCCGTCGACGGAGTGAGCTTCACGATCCCCCGGGGGCGGACCTACGGGCTGGTCGGCGAGTCGGGATCGGGGAAGTCCACCACGGCGCGGCTGATCCTCCGGCTGGCCGATCCGACCGGCGGGCGCGTGTTCCTCGGCGAGGAGGACATCACCGGGACGCGGGGGTCCGCGCAGCGCCTGCTGCGGCGCCGGATCCAGATCGTCCAGCAGAACCCGTTCGCGTCGCTGGACCCGCGGCGGTCGGTCGAGCAGATCGTCACCGACCCGCTGGCGTCCTTCGGGCTAGGTTCGCGGGCGCGGCGCCGCGGCCGGGCGAGGGAGCTGGTGGACCTCGTCGCGCTGCCGGCCTCGGTGCTCGGCCGCCGGCCGGGCGAGCTGTCCGGCGGGCAGCGCCAGCGCGTCGCCATCGCGCGGGCGCTCGTGCTCAACCCCGAGCTGGTCGTGTGCGACGAACCGGTGTCCGCGCTCGACGTCTCCGTGCAGGCCCAGATCCTCGACCTGCTCGCCGCGCTCCAGGCCGAGCTCGGCGTGAGCTACCTGTTCATCTCCCACGATCTGGCGGTGGTCCGGCACATCGCGGACGAGGTGGGCGTGCTGCACCGGGGCCGGCTCGTCGAGTCCGGCCCCACCGAGGAGATCTTCGCGGCCGCACGGCACGGCCACACGCGGGAGCTGCTCGACGCCATCCCCGGCCGCCGCTGACGCGGCCGACCCTCATGACAAGGAGAACCCGGACCGTGTTCCAGATAAAAACGGTCGGAATATTCAAGATAGCGCCGGCCGCCGCGGCCGCGGCGCTGCTGCTGGCCGCGTGCGGCGGCGGCTCGTCGGACGGGGGCTCCAAGGCAGGCGGTCCGCCCAAGGCGGGCGGCACCCTCACCGTCGCGCTCGCCGGCGACCCGGTCAGCATCGACCCGCGCGCCGTCACGCCGCTCGTCCGGGAGGTCTCGCGCCCCATCGTCGACTCGCTGCTGGCGCTCGACCCGGCCACCAAGAAGCCCGTGCCCTGGCTCGCCGAGTCCTTCAAGGCCAACGCCGACGCCACGGAGTTCACCTTCAAGCTGCGCAGCGGCGTCACCTTCTCCGACGGCACGCCGCTGACCGCGAAGGTCGTCAAGGACAACTTCGACGACGTCATCGCCAACAAGGCCAAGGCCGCGGGCTCCACGTCCGTCTCGCTGCTGGAGCAGGGCGGCTACAAGGGGACGGACGCGCCCGACGAGCACACGGTGGTCCAGCACTTCGCCAAGCCGTACCCGACGTGGCCGCTCTGGGCGGCGGGCACCGCCTTCGGCATCCTCGCCCCGAAGACGCTCGCGCTGCCGGTCGCCGACCGCTTCGACAAGATCGTCGGGACGGGGCCGTTCGTGCTCCAGTCGTACACGCGCAACAGCCAGGTGGTGCTCACCAAGCGCAAGGGCTACGCCTGGGGCCCGCGGACCGCTAAGCACGACGGGGACGCCTACCTCGACAAGGTCGTCTACAAGGTGATCACCGAGCCGAGCGTCCGCACCGGCGCGCTGAAGACCGGCCAGGTGCAGCTCGCCGGCGCGCTCAACCCCTCCGACATCGCGCCGGTCCGCAGGGCCGGGTTCTCCATCGTCGCGCAGCGCAACCCGCGGCTCGCCGAGGGCCTGGTGGTGACCGGAGCCGACCGCCCGCCGCTGGACGACGCGGCCGTCCGGCAGGCGCTGGTGAAGGCCGTCGACACCGGGCAGATCCGCGACACGCTGCTCACCCCCGAGTGGGGCGTGCCCAACAGCGTCGTCACCGGCGCGGTCGTCGGCCACGCCGACGAGAGCGCGCTCCTCAAGCCGGACCAGAAGGCCGCGGCTGCGCTGCTCGACAAGGCCGGCTGGGTTCCCGGCGGCGACGGCATCCGGGCCAAGGGCGGCAAGCGCCTCACCCTGTCCCTGGGCTGGCTCGACCGCGGCAACCCGTGGGACCAGCCGCTCGTCGAGCTCGTCACCGCCCAGTACAAGAAGATCGGCGTGGAGCTGAAACCGCAGCTCGCGACCGCGGCCCAGTCGGTGGAGGCGCTGAAGGCGCACAAGTGGGACCTGTTCCTGTCCGGCGTCGCCGGCGGCCTGGACGCCGGGGTGAGCCTGCTCGGCACGTTCAGCACCGCGCCGCCGAACTTCTACAACGTCCAGGACGCCCCGCTGCAGCCGCTGCTGGCGAAGCAGGCGACCACCACCGACGAGGCCGCCCGCGCCAAGATCCTGGCCGACGCCCAGCAGCGCATCATCTCCCAGGGGCTGTACACGCCGCTGGTGGAGGACACCGCCGTGGTCGCGGTCGGCAAGAAGGTGCACGGCTTCGCCCTCGACGCCGACTCCCGGCTGCCCACCCTGCAGGACGTCTGGCTGTCGTGACCTACCGCATCGCCGTGGACGTCGGAGGCACGTTCACCGATCTGGCGCTGCTCGGCCCGGACGGCGTGGAGCTGGACCACAAGACCGGCTCCACGCCGGACGAGCCGGCGGACGGGGTCGTCGCGGGCCTCGGCGGCCTGGCCGAGAAGGCGGGGCTGCCGCTCGCCGGGCTGCTCGCCCGCACCGGCGTCATCGTCCACGGCACGACCATCACCACCAACGCGCTGGTCACCGGCACCGGCGCGCGGACCGGGCTGCTGGCGACCGAGGGCCTGCGCGACGTCCTGCTCGCGCGGCAGGGAGCGCGTGCCGAGCAGTTCGAGTCGCGGTCGGCGCCGCCCGCGCCGCTCGTGCCACGCCACCTGATCGAGACCGTCCGGGAACGGGTGGACCGCACCGGCGAGGTGACGGTGCCGCTGGACGAGGAGGGCGTGCGGCGCGCGGCGCGGCGGTTCCGGGAGGCCGGCGTCGAGGCGGTCGCCGTCGCCTTCGCCTTCTCCTACCTCAACGACGCGCACGAGCGGCGGGCGGCCGGGATCCTCGCGGCGGAGCTGCCCGGGACGTTCCTGTCGGTGTCGTCGCGGGTGGCGCCCGAGGTCCGGCTGTACGAACGCACCTCGACGGCGGTGCTGAACGCCTACGTCGGCCCGGTGCTGCGCGACCACCTGGACCGGCTGGCACGGCGCCTGGCGGACCTCGGCCACGCAGGACGGGTGCTGATCGTCCAGTCCAACGGCGGGGTCGTGGATCTGGACCGGGCCGCCGAGCGCGCCGTGGACACGCTCCTGTCGGGACCGGCGGGCGCGCCCGCCGCCGTGGCGCGCGTCGTCGCCGAGTTCGGGGTGCCCGAGGCCCTGACGATCGACATGGGCGGCACGAGCTTCGAGGTCAGCCTGTCGTCGGGCGGCGCCACCGGGATCACCACGCGGGCCGAACCGGCGGGCCACCCCGTCTCGGTGCCGATGCTCGACATCGCCACGATCGGCGCGGGCGGGGGCTCGGTGGGCTGGACGACCCCGGGCGGCCTGCTGCGCGTCGGCCCGGCGAGCGCCGGGGCCGACCCCGGCCCGGCCTGCTACGGGCGCGGCGGCCGGGACGCGACGGTCACCGACGCCGACCTGCTCCTCGGGCATCTCGCGGGCGGGTTCGGGGACGGCCTCGAACCGTCGGCCGAGCCGGCGGGCCGCGCGATCGGGGACCTGGGGCGGCGCCTCGGGCTCGGGACGGTCGAGACGGCGGCGGGCGTCCGCCGCGCGGTCGACGCGGAGATGGCCGACGGCCTGCGGCTGGTGATCGCCCGGCACGGGCTGGACCCGCGCCGGCTCGCGCTCGTCGCGGCCGGCGGCGCCGGGCCCGTGCACGCCGTGCAGCTGGCCCGCGACCTGGGGATCCCGCTGGTCGTGGTGCCGGCGGGCGCTTCGGTGCTGTGCGCCCGCGGCATGCTCCGCGCCGACCTGGTCCGCTACTACGTGCACACGCTGCTCGGGCGCGGGCGCGACCCGCGCGCCACCGGAGCCGGCCCGGACGAGGTCGCCGCCGCGTTCGCCGGGCTGGAGGAGCGTGCGAAGGCGGATTCGGCGGCCGGCGGGCCGGCGCCGGCGGACCTCCGGTTCACCCGGCTGGCCGACGTCCGGTACGTCGGCCAGGTCCACGAGGTCACGGTGGCGTTCCCGCCCGGAACCCGCGACGGCGCCGCGGCGCTGGACGGGCTCATGGCCGCCTTCCACGAGAGCCACGAACGGCTGTACGGCTTCGCGCAGCCGGAAGCGCCCGCGGAACTGGTCAACCTCCGGCTGGAAGCGCGCGCGCCCACCCCCTCGCCCCCGTCCACGGGCGTTCCGGCGACCGCCCGCGCACGGCCGGGCGGGGACGGGACGCAGCGGGCCTGGTTCGACGGCGCCTTCCAGGAGGTGCCCGTCCGGAGCCTGGAGGCGGTGCCGGTGGACGAACGTCAGAACGGGCCCGCGCTGCTGGCCGGCTCGGGCACGACCATCGTGGTCCCGCCCGGGTTCGCGTACGAGGTCACCGCAGGCGGAACGACCCTGATGTTCGCGGCCGGCCGCGAACGGGCCGAGGTGCTGGCCGCGCTGCGCGGCGTGAAGGAGGCGGTCCGGTGACGGCGGCGATCCTGGCCTCGGTGGTCGACAACCGGCTGCACGCCATCGCCGCGCGGATGGCCGACGCGATGCTGCGGTCCTGCCGGTCCGCGGCGTTCCAGAGCCGCGACTTCGTGACCGGGATCTTCGACGCCGACGGCGCGTGGATCGCCACCAAGGACTTCATCCCGGTCCTCGCCGGGTCGCTGCCCAGCGCCTACGAGGGCGTCCTCGCCAAGTTCGCCGGCGACGTCGGCGAAGGCGACGTCTTCGTGCTCAACGACCCGTACCACGGCAACAACCATCCGCCTGACGTGACCGTCCTCAAACCGGTCTTCCACCGCGGCGTGCTCCGCTTCTGGACCGCGACCAAGGGCCACCACGCCGACGTCGGCGGCAGCGGTGGCGAGCTCGGCTACAACCCCGGCGCCCGCGACTGCTACGAGGACGCGCTCCGGATCCCGCCCGTCCGGCTGTACCGGCGCGGCGTGCGGCAGGACGACGTCTGGGACCTGATCCTGCTGAACCTCCGGCTCCGCGACGCGGTCGAGGGCGACCTGCACTGCCAGATCGGGGCGGCCGCGCTCGGCGAGCGCGAGCTGGTCGCGATGCTCGACGCGTTCGGCGTCGAACCGGTCCTGGAGGCCGTGCGGTTCCAGCTCGCGGCCGCGGCCCGGCACATGCGGTCGGAGATCGCCCGCTGGCCGGACGGGGTGTACGAGACCGTCCGCCACCTCGACGACGGCGGCGAGCACCACCGCGAGCCGATCGCGGTGCGGCTCCGGCTCACCGTGGCGGGGGAGCGCGCCGTCTTCGACTTCACCGGGTCCGACCCGCAGGTGACCGGGTACGCGAACTCGACCCGCGCCAACACCGTCGCCTCGGCGCTCGTCGCGCTGTTCGCGGTGACCGACCCCGCGCAGCGCCGCACCAGCGGCGCCCTCTCGGCGATCGACGTGCTGACCCGCCCCGGCACGATCGCGCACGCGGTCGAGCCCGCCGCGACCACGCTGTGCACGATCACCGCGTGCGAGGCGATCGTGGAAGCGGTGTGGCTGGCCCTCGCCCAGGCCGACCCGGCGCTCACCCACGCGGGCTGGTGCCGGGGGTACGCGTTCGCCGCCGTCGGGATCGACGAGCGGACCGGCCGGCCGTTCGGCGCCACCGGCGCGCTCAAGGGCGGCTCCGGGGCCGTCCTCGGGTTCGACGGATGGGACGCGATCGGGCCGCCGGTCGCCATGGGCGGCGGCCGCGAGGTGGACGTCGAGCTGCACGAGCTCGCCGCGCCCGCGACCATCCTGCACCAGGGCTTCGCGACCGACTCGGCGGGCGCGGGACGGTGGCGCGGAGGGCTCGGCGGGTTCTCGCGGTGGCGCATCGACCAGGACGGCGTCCGCGTCGTCTGCATCGGCTCGGGCGCGCTGGAGCAGACGGTGCCGTACGGCCTGGCGGGCGGCCTGCCCGCTCCGGCGAACCGCGGCGTCGTGCGGCACCGCGACGGGCGGGTCACGGTGCCGCGCACCAACAGCACGCTCGTGCTGGAGCGCGGCGACGTCATCGAGATCCACACCTCCGGTGGCGGCGGCTACGGCGATCCCCGGGAGCGGTCACGCGAAGCCGTCCTCGCCGACGTCCGCGACGGCCTGGTGTCGGAGGCCGCCGCCCGGGACGTGTACGGCCTCTCCCCCTGACGTGCCTCTTCGCCTGACGTGCCGCGCGGCGGCGGATCGGAGCATCGCCATGACCCTGCACCTCCTCGTCCTCGACATCCCGTCCAACGGGCACGTGCTGCCGAAGCTCGACCTCGTCGACCGTCTGGTCCGGCGCGGTCACCGGATCACCTACGTGGTGGCGGGCGGCCCCGCCGACCGGGTGCGGCGCTTCGGAGCCGAGGTCGTCACCTATCCCTCCCTGAACCCTCTGGCGAGCCTGGCCGAGGACGACCCGGCCGCGGCCACCCGCGCGTTCTTCCGCGAGAACCTGGAGATCCTGCGCGCCGCGCGCGAGCACTTCGGCGACGAGCGCCCCGACGCCGTCGCCTACGACGAGGCGGCCTTCCAGGCGGGACGCCTCCTGTCCGGCCTGTGGGGGCTGCCGCCCGTCCTGCTGACCCCGAGCGTCGTGTCGAACGAGCACTACTCCTACTTCGACCACATGGAGCGCCTCGCGCCCGGCCACCGGCTGGCCGACCCGGTCGAGGAGATCGCCGAGGCGCTCGCCGGGTTCGGGCTCGGCGACCGGCTGGAGGACTTCCTGTGGAGCACCCGGCGGGTCCGGGAGCTGACGATCTCGTTCGTCCCGCCCCGCATGCAGCCCGAGCACGAGACCTTCGACCCCGAGCAGGTCGTGTTCGTCGGGCCGAGCGTCGAGAAGCGCGACTTCCTGGGCGCCTGGACCCCGCCGGCGGGCGCCGGCCGCGTGGCGTTGGTGTCCCTGGGCAGCGTCCGCAACGGCGACGCCGGATTCTTCGAGACGGTGGCCCGCGCGTTCGCCGGGACGGCGTGGCACGTCGTCGTGACCGTGGGGGACGGCCTCGATGACGCGGACGTCGAGCGGCTCGCCGGCCTCGCGCCGAACGTGGAGGTCCACCGCTGGGCGTCCAACGTCAGCGTCCTCGAGCACGCGGACGTGTTCGTGACCCACGGCGGCAGCGGCTCGCTGGTCGAGGCCTGGTACACCGCGACGCCGGTCGTCATCGTCCCTCCGGCCGCCGACTTCCTCCCGTATGCCGACCGGACCGTGGAGCTGGGCGCGGGCCGCGTCATCGACCCCGCCGAGCTGGACGCGGACCGGCTCGTCGCCGAGGCGACCGCGGTCGCGTCGGACGCCGCGGTGGTCCGGCGGATGCTGGAGCTCCAGGCGCACGCCCGGGCCGCCGGGGGCGCGCGGCGCGCGGCGGACGTCATCGAGGCCCGTCTCGGCGTCCCGGCGCGGAAGGCGGCGTCGTGACCGCGCGGCCGCCCGCCGGAGCGGTGATCGTCACCGGCGCCGGGTCGGGGGTCGGGGCGAGCACGGCCGTCGCGCTCGCCGAGCGCGGCTTCCGGGTCGTGGCGGCCGTCCACTCCCTCGACCGCGTCGCGGGCCTCGACGCGCTGACCGCCCGGTCCGGCGCCGAGATCCACGTCGCCGAGCTCGACGTCACCGACGAGGCGTCGATCGCGCCGTTCGTGGACGGCGTCGCGGCCCGCCACGGCGGCCTCCACGCCGTCGTCAGCAACGCGGGCGTCACGGGCGTCGACACGTTCGAGAACGAGGACCTCGCGAGCTACCGCAGGATGTTCGAGGTGAACGTGTTCGGCCCGGTCAAGCTGCTCAAGAGCGGCCTCCCGCACCTGCGCGCCGGCGGCGGCCGGTTCATCGCGGTCGGCAGCGTCGCGGGCGTGCTCGGGCTGCCGTTCCAGGAGGCCTACGCCGGGTCGAAGTTCGCGCTCGAAGGGATCCTCGAAGGCTTCGCGCCCGTGGCGCGGCGCGTCGGGGTCGCGGTGTCGGTCGTGGAGCCGGGTCCGATCGACACGGACGCCGTCCGGAAGACGGACTGGGCGCGCGTCTTCGCCGGGGCCGGGCCGTACGAGCGGATCTTGCGGCAGTACGTCGACCACGCGGCCGCGGGGCAGGGCGCGCTGCCGGGGTTGCCCACCGCCCAGACGGCGGCCGAGGTCGCCTCCGCGATCGCCGATCTCCTGGCGTCCGCTGATCCGCCGTTCCGCTGCCAGACCTCCGCCGGCGCCCGCCTCCTCGTCGCGCGGAAACTCGCGGACGTGGACGGCTCGGCCGCCGCCGCGGTCATCGGCCGGTGGCTGGACGCCGCCCCTCCCGGACCGGGGGAATAGGGGGGTGATCAGGGGAGCCCGGGGACCGTTCCCGAATATACCTTTGCCGCATGGCTGAGAAACTCGATGAGAAGACCCGGGCATTCGTCGACAACAAGAATTTCCCCGTGGTCGCCACCGTGAACGAGGACGGGAGCCCGCATTCCTCGATCGTGCTGATCAAGCGCGACGAGGACGACTCCCTGCTGTTCGTGACGCACGCCGGCCGCCGCACCGAGCGCAACATCTCCCGCGACCCGCGGGTCAACCTCTCGGTGTTCGACATCGAGAACCCGGTCACCTCGATCGAGATCCGCGGCACCGCGAAGGTCCTGGAGGGCGGCGGCAAGGAGCTGGCCGACGAGCTCACGCTGAAGTACCTCGACGAGGTCCACGACGTGGACGACGTCTCGCGGGTGGTCGTCCGCATCGTCCCGCACAAGGTCATCGCTTTCCCGCCGGAGCCCGCGAAGTGACGTCCGGGCCGTACGACGGCGAGGGCGGGCGCCCGACCGGGCGCCCGCCCTCGCCGTGCGGGGCTCACTGCCGGACGGTGGCCAGCGCCTTCGACCAGGACTCCAGCTGGTTCAGCACGCGCTCCAGCTCGGCCTCGCGGAACTCCTGCGGGGCGAACTCGGGGTAGTTCGGGAAGTCGCCCGGGATGAGCAGGGTGACCTGCGCGGCCACCGACGCCACGCTCAGCTCCGTCGCGACGAGCCGCAGCTGCTCCACGGCCCGGGCGGCGCCGACGGCGCCGTAACCGACGAAGCCGACCGCCTTGTTCGCCCACTCGGCGTGCACGAAGTCGAACGCGTTCTTCAGCGCGGCGGGCGGCGCGTGGTTGTACTCCGGCGTGATGACGAGGAAGCCGTCGTACCCGGCGACGATCCCGGCCCAGCGCTTGGTGTGCTCGCCGGCGTACTGGCCGACGGCCGCGGGGATCTGCTCGTCGTAGAGCGGCAGGCCCTGCTCGGCGAGGTCGACGATCTCGTACTCGGCCCCGGTGCGCCCGGCCGCGACCTTGTGCACCCACTCGGCCACCGGGCGCCCGATCCGGCCCGGCCGCGTGCTGCCCACGATAATGGCGATCTTCGTCATTTCTTCCACTCCCTGTGCTTCGGGTGGGTCCATCCTTCACCACTCTCCGAGAAGGGCGGAAGAAGGCACTTTTCCTTCCCGTGGTTACATCGATGTTCCTTCTTTTCGAATGCGGCTCCGGGTGGCACGATCACGGCAAAAGAATGGGAGGCGGGATGGACGTCGCGGAGACCGCGGTACGGACCGGGCGCTCCCCCTGGCCCGCCCTGGCGGTGCTCGCCACCGGGCAGCTGATGCTGATCGTCGACGGGACGGGCGTGGCGGTGGCGCTGCCGCGGATCCGCGCCGACCTCGGCCTCGCCGGCGCGCAGCTGTCCTGGGTCGTCAACGGGTACCTGGTCGCCTTCGGCGGGCTCCTGCTGCTGTGCGGCCGGCTCGGCGACCTGCTCGGGCGGCGGCGGGTCTTCCTCGGCGGCATCGCGGTGTTCACGGCGGCCTCGGCGGCGTGCGGCGCGGCCGGCGGCGCGACGGCTCTGGTGGTCGCGCGGTTCGTGCAGGGCGTCGGATGCGCGATGGCGGGCTCGGTGATCACCGGCATGGCGGTGGTGCTGTTCCCCGAGGGCCGGGAGCGGGTCCGGGCCATCACGGTGATCGCGTTCGTCGCGGCGGGCGGCGGGTCGGTCGGCGCGCTCGGCGGCGGGCTGCTCACCGAGCTGCTCGGGTGGCCGTGGATGTTCCTGGTCAACGTGCCCATCGGCGCGCTGCTGCTGCTCTTCGGCCGCCGCACGCTGCGCCCGGACCGCGGCATCGGCTGGGCGGCGGGCGCCGACCTGCTCGGCGCGGCGCTGGTCACCGCCGGGCTGATGCTCCTGGTCTTCGCGATCGGCTCCCTCGGACCCGGCGGCTCCGGCGCGGCGGTCACCGCCGTGCCGGCCGCGGCCGGGCTCGCCCTGCTCGCGGGCTTCGTGCTCCGCCAGCGGCGGGCCGCGGCCCCGCTGCTGGACCTGGCGGTCTTCCGCTCGCGGGCCTGGACGGGAGGGAACGCGCTGCAGGCGCTGTTCGTCGGCGCGATGTTCGGCTTCCAGTACCTGGTCACGCTGTACCTCCAGGAGGTGCTCGGCCTCGACCCGCTGGAGACCGGGCTCGCCTACCTGCTGGCGTCCGCCGTGATCGGGGCGACCTCGCTGGCGCTCGCGGAGCCGCTGATCGTCCGCTTCGGGGTCGGCCGCGTCCTGCCGGCGGGGCTCGCCGCCGGGATCCTGGCGTTCGGCTGGCTGGCGCGGGCACCGGCGTCGGGCACCTACGCGGTGGACGTGCTGCCCGCGATGCTGGCGCTCGGCGTCTCGGCGGGCCTGGTCCTGCCGGCGGCCACCGCGCTCGCCATGACGGGCGCGTCCGCCGCCGACTCCGGGGTCCGCTCCGGGGTGATCGGCACCGCGCAGCAGGTCGGCGGGGCGCTGGGGCTCGCGGGCATGGCGGCGCTGGCCGCGGCCGGGACCCGGCACGCCGGAGCGGCGGACGGGCCGGCCGCGCTGGCGCACGGGTACCGGATCGGCTTCGCCGCGGGCGCGGTGCTGCTCGCGCTCGCGCTGGTGATCGCCCTGCTGCTGTCGCGGGGCGGCCCGGCGGCGGCTCAGCGGTAGGTGGCGACCGGTGACCCGTCCACGCGCCGGGGCAGCGGGCGGTGGAACGCGGCGGCCCAGGACGGCGCGGCGCGGGCACGCCCGCGGCGCAGGTCGTGGGCGGCGCGCCGGCACCGGGCGGCGGTGTCGTGGGCGCCTGCCGCGGCGGCCCGGCGCTCGGCGGCGAGGAGCGCGTGATGGGCCTGCCGCGCCGTGTCGTACGCCAGGTCGGGCGAGTTGAGGATCACGAGGAGCCGGTAGTGGTGGACGAGGAGGTCGGCCTGGTCCGCGGGCAGCGTGTCGACCCAGTCGATGGCGCGCCGGTGCCGGGCGATCCGCTGGCTGCGCGGCAACTGGGCATGGGCGACCTCGCGGAGGAGCGGCTGCCGGATGGCGTACTCCGGCGCGCCGGAGCGGTCCGACGGCCGCCGCACGAGGAAGTCCTTGCGCTCCAGGGCGTGCAGGGTCTCGGCGGTCTCCTCGATGGTGCGGGCGGAGACGGCGGCCACGCCCTCGGCCCGGAACCCGCTCTCCGGGAAGGTCGTGGCGTCCCGCAGGACGGCCCGTTCGGGGAGCGGGAGCGTGTCGATCCGGGCGGCGACGAGGGCGCGCAGCGGCCCGGGGACGGGGGCGCCGTCGTAGGCGCCGTGGCAGGCGTCGCCGGCGTACCCGCGCACGGCCCGCGCGTACTCCTCGGCGTGCCGCGGGTTGCCGCCGACCAGCGTGAGCATCGCGGGGTCGGCGGGCCGGGGCAGGAGCGCGCGCGCCTCCTCGTCGGACAGCGGGTCCAGGGTGAGCGTGGTGACGTCGCGCTTCCCGCATCCCCAGCGCGTCCTGCGCTGCCGCAGTTCGGGCCGGGCGGTCGCCACGATGAGGACCGGCACCCGGGCGAGCTGCTCGGTCAGGTCCTCGACCTGGTCCAGCAGGACCGTGCCGGCGCGGTGCAGGTCCTCCAGGACGATCGTGAGGGGGCCGTCCAGCGCGAGGTCGGCGACGTGCCGGCGCCAGGCGGCCGCTCCGGCCTCCGCGGGAAGGCGCTCGATCAGCCGGGCCGTCTCGGCGCCGTCCGGCCGCGACCGCACCGCGTCGGCGAGCGGGGCGAGGACCCCGCCCGCGTACGGCGGGGTGCGGCCGACGAGCACGGACCCGGGGACGTCCGCGGCGAACTCGGCCATCAGGCGGCTCTTGCCGATGCCGGGCTCGCCGAGGACGGTGACCAGGTGCGGGCGCTGCCTGCGGCGCACGTCGCCGAGCAGGCCGCGGAGGATCTCCAGGTCCCGGTCCCGGCCGACCAGCGGCCCGGTGCGCGCCGGGACGGGCGTCCACGGCAGCGGTCCGTGCCCGGGTGCGACGGGGACGCCGCCGGCCGGGTCGTCCTCCGGCGCGGCGGCGTGCAGGCCGGCGGCGCGGGCGGTCACCGGGCAGACCCGGATACCGCCGGGCGGCGCGTGGGCCAGCAGCCGCTCGGCGGAGTGCGGCACCGTCCCCGCCAGCTGCGCGGGAGACGGGTCGTGCTCGTCCCGGTAGGTCGCGAGGACGTCGCCGGTGGCGACGGCGATCCGGACGCCGAGGAACGCCGCGACCCGGTCGTCGATCCGCGCGCGGACGGCGCGGGCCGTGCGGACGGCGCGCTCGGGGTCGTCCTCGTGCGAGCGCGGGAAGCCGAACAGCACGGGGCGGACCGAGCCGAGCGTCTCGCGCACGGCCCCGCCGAAGCGGCGGGCCTCCTCGGCGATGATCCGGGCGAGGTCGTTGAGCGTCTCGTCGACGCATTCGGACGAGCCGTGCACCACGTCCACGCGGGTGCGCACCAGCAGCACGCTGGCCCGCTTGCGCTCGGAGACGGGACGCTCGGAGGCGGGGCGCTCGGCGTCGCCGGCGCGACCGCCGCCGGGGACCCGGTCGCGCGCGTCGGCGGCCTTGCCGCACGGTGTCCTGGCCGGCGGCGCGATCGCGGGGCGGTCCGGCGCGCCCTGCGCACCCGCCGCGCCCTGTGCACCCGCCGCGCCGGGGGCCGCGCCCTCCGGAAGCGTGCCGCCCGCGATGCCGGGCGCCGTCCCGCGCGCGAGGGCGAGCCGCGGGTCCTGGTTCAGGATGTCGCGTTCCAGCCGCCTGAGCTCGGGGCCGGGGTCCAGCCCGAAGCCGTCCCGCAGGACGTCGCGGAGGTCCTGGTAGACCGCCAGCGCCTCGCGCTGGCGCCCGCCCCGGTAGAGCGCCAGCATCAGCAGGCCGCACAGCCGCTCGCGCGCGGGCTCCTCGTCGACCAGGGACGTCATCTCGCCGATCAGCTCGTGGTGGCGGCCGAGGGCGAGTTCGGCCTCGAGGCAGTCCTCCAGCGCGGCGAGCCGCGCCTCCTCGAGGACCGTCAGCTCGGGCCACGCGGTGACGGAGTCGATGACGTCGGCCAGCGCGGGGCCGCGCCACAGCGCGAGGGCCTCGCGCAGGCGCCGGGCCGCGGGCTCCCACGCCTCCGCGCGGAAGTCGGCGCGGCCCCGTTCCACCAGCGTGCGGAAACGGGTGACGTCGATGAGGCCGGGGTCGAGGCGGAGCAGGTATCCGGGCGAGGCGGTCTCCAGCGCGCAGGAGCCGTCGGCGGGGAGCGCGCGGCGCACTCCGGCGACGGCGTTCTGCACCATCTTGCGCGCGGTGGGGGGCACGGGATCGTGCCACAGGGCGCGGATGAGGTCGCCGGTGGACACCACGGTCCCGGCGTGCAGCAGCAGATAGCCCAGGACCGCGCGCTGGTTGACCCCTCCGAGCGGGACGGGCCGGCCGTCCCGCACCACCTCCAGCGGACCGAGCAGGCTGAATCGCAAGGGGGTCCCCCTGTCGACCGTCTCGTCTTGGCGGGTATTTCATACTAATTCTATCGATATTGGCTGCAATTGGAAGCGGTCAACCCCCGAGGCCGAAGTAGGACGCGTAACACTCCAGCTGGTGATCGAGCGTGTGGGATCCGTGATGGACCGCTCGGCCGTGCGCGGCCGCGGCCCGCAGCAGCGGCGTCTCGGCGGGGCTCATGACGATGTCGGCGACCACCCCGCCCGGCGGCACCAGGGCGGGGTCGAAGGGCAGCGGGTCGCCCGCGCGCATCCCGAGGGGGGTGGCGTTGACGGCGATGTCCGCGTCCTCGACCCGGGGGACGGCCGAGCCGGACGCGCGGCCCGGCCAGCGTGCGGCGAGGCGGGCGAGCAGCGCGCCGAGGCGCCGGGCGTCGGTGTCGCAGACCGACAGGCGGGCCGCCCCGTTCTCCAGCAGCGCCGCCGCCAGCGCGGCGCCCGCTCCGCCCGCGCCCACCAGCGAGACGCGCCGGCCCGCCGGGTCGTGGCCGCACGCGCGCAGCCCGCGGACGAAGCCGACGCCGTCGAAGTTGTCGGCGTGCCAGCGGCCGTCCGGCTCGCGGCGCAGGGCGTTCGCGCTGCCGGTGAACGCGGCCGCCGGGGCCAGCTCGTCGGCGTACCGGCAGATCTCGATCTTGTGCGGCACGGTGACCAGCAGGCCGTCGAGGTTGCCGACGCGCCGCAGCCCGCCCACCACCGGGGCGAGGTCCGCCGGCCGGACGTGCACCGGGACCAGCACGGCGTCCCGGCCGAGCCGCTCCAGCAGCGGGTTGACCAGCGCCGGGGCCCGCACCTGCTCGACCGGATCGCCGAGGACGGCCAGCAGCCGGGTCGTGCCGGTGATGCGCCCCATGTCAGTCCTCTCCGGCCGGCATCCCCGCGAGCGCGGCGGCGGCCTCGGACTCCGGCACCCCCGTCACCAGCTCCGCGCCGCGCGGGCCGTCCAGCACGAACGCGAGCCCGTCCGCGGCCTTCTTGTCCAGCCGCATCAGGCGCACGAGCGCGTCCCGGTCGGCGTCCGCGGGCAGGCCGGTCGGGAGCCCGAAGGCCGCGACGACGGCATGGTGCTCGGCGACGCGGGCCGGGCCGATCCGGCCGAGCCGGCCGGCGAGCCGCCCCGCGTAGACGGTGCCGATCGCCACCGCCTCCCCGTGCCGCAGCCGGTAGCCGGTGGCGCGTTCGAGCGCGTGGCCCAGGGTGTGGCCGTAGTTGAGCAGGTGCCGCCGCCCCGCGTCGCGCTCGTCGGCGGCCACCACCGACGCCTTGAGCGCCACGCTCGCCGCGATCTGCTCCTCCACGGGACGCCCGTGCAGGCCGGGCGCGCCGATGAAGTGGCAGCGCGCGATCTCCCCGTACCCGTTGGTCCACTCGCGGCGGGGGAGGGTCGCGAGGTAGTCGGTGTCGCAGAGGACCGCGCGCGGCTGCCAGTACGTCCCGACGAGGTTCTTGCCGTGCGGCAGGTTCACCGCCGTCTTGCCGCCGATGCTCGCGTCCACCTGCGCCAGGAGCGAGGTCGGCAGGTGCACGACGGGGACGCCCCGGTGGTAGAGCGCCGCCGCCAGGCCCACCAGGTCGGTGGTGGTGCCCCCGCCGCACGACACGACCGCGTCCGCGCGGGTCAGCCCGAGGTCGGCGAAGCGCCGGCACAGCTCCTCCACCTGCGACAGCGTCTTGTGGGTCTCGCCGTCGCGCACGGGGACCACCGTGGACGGCACCCCGGGATCGGGCGCCCACTCCGCGGGCCTGGCCGAGACGACCACGGCCCGCCGCGCTCCGATCCCGGCGATGACGCCGGGGAGTGCGGCGCGCACCCCGGCCCCGATGCGCACCTGGTAGGAACGCTCGCCCAGCGCCACGTCCACGCACCGTGACGCCGTGGCCGTCCCCTCATCCCGTCCGGTCACTCCGGGCCTCCTCCCGCTCCGCCAGCAGCAGTGCTCCGTGCAGGGACGACAGCGCGCCCAGCTCCGCGGGCCGCACCGACGGCGGCGCGAACCCCGGACGGGCGTATCCCGCGACGCGCTCGGCGACCGCCTCGGTGAAGCCGGGCAGCCCCGCGGCGACGCCGCCGCCGATCACGGCGATCTCGGGACGCAGGAGCTCGCCGAGGCCCGTGACGGCGGCCGCGAGCGCGTCCCATGCCGGCTCCAGCGCGGCCGCCGCCCACCGCGCCCCGTCCGCCAGCCCGTCGCGGAGCCCGGCGAACGGGACCGGCGAACCCCGCAGCCGGGCCGCCCGCCGGAGGATCGCGGGACCGGAGGCGGCGGCCTGGACGCAGCCGAACCGGCCGCAGTCGCACCGCTCGTCCCGCGCCGACCGGTCGACCACGAGGTGGCCGGCCTCGCATCCGGGCACCGGCCGGCCGTCGAGCACCGCGCCACCGCCGACGCCCGTGCCGACCCCGAGGTACACCGCGTTCCGCGCCCGCGCCCGCTCGGCCTCCGCGAGCGCCGCCACGTCGCCGTCGTCGGCCCAGCGCACGGCGGCCCCGGGGAACAGGGCGCGCAGCCGCGCCCCCACGTCGAGACCGACCCAGGCGGGGCGGCCGGGCCAGGCGGTGACGCGCCCGGCGGGGTCGACGGCGGCGGGCAGCGCGACCCCGACGGCCGCGATCGGCGGGTCCGCCCCGGCGCGCAGCCGTGCCACCTCCCCGGCCAAGGCCGCCCAGTCCTCGGCGGGGTCCGCCGGTGCCGGCCAGCGGAACGCGGCGTCGCGCGGCGGCCGGTGCGCGGCGGCCAGCCGGAGCGCGACCTTGGTCCCGCCGACGTCGATCCCGAGGCGGGTCATTCCGGCACCAGCGCGAGCAGGGCGCGGGCGGCGAGCCGGTAGCCGAGCGCGCCGAGCCCGACGATCACCCCGTCGGCCACCGGAGCCAGCACCGACTCGTGGCGGAACGACTCGCGCGCCCACACGTTCGACAGGTGCACCTCGATCCACGGGCGCGGATAGGCGGCCAGCGCGTCCCGCAGCCCCCAGCCGGCGATCATCAGCGCGCCCGGGTTCACGATCGCGCCGACGGTGTCCCACCGGCCGTGCAACGTCTCGATCAGCGCGCCCTCCGACTCGCGCTGCACCGGCACCACCTCCCAGCCGCGCGCCGCCACCTCCGCGCGGACGGACGCCTCGATGTCGGCCAGCGTGTCGGTCCCGTAGATCTCCGGCTCCCGGCGCCCGAGAATCCCCAGATTCGGTCCGTTCAGCAAAAGCAACTGCACGTCCGCCGTTATAACATGCGCTGCGCATTTGGCGCGGAGAATCTCCGTGCGACATTCGGGCAAGGGAAATATAGGGGGTGCGATAGGGGATGGGAAATGCCCTCCTCGCTTGGGTACCGTGCCGAAGAAATCCCCGCTGGGGACGGTTTGCGAAACGGTCGGAACGCATGACGCGGAGGATGTGGAGCACATGAGTGATATCGGGTTGCCGGAGTGGCCGCAGTACGACGAGCGGGAACGCGCGGGACTGGTCCGCGCGCTGGAGCAGGGCCAGTGGTGGCGCATGGGCGGCGGCGAGGTCGACGCCTTCGAGCGCGAGTTCGCCGAGCACGAGGGCGCCGCGCACGCGCTCGCGGTGACGAACGGCACGCACGCGCTGGAACTGGCCCTGCAGGTGCTCGGGATCGGCGACGGCGACGAGGTCCTGGTGCCGGCGTTCACCTTCATCTCCTCGTCGCAGGCCGTGCAGCGGCTCGGCGCGGTGGCGGTACCGGTGGACATCGACCCCGGCACCTACAACCTGGACGCGGCGGCCGCCGCGGCGGCGGTCGGGCCGCGCACCCGGGCGATCATGCCGGTGCACATCGCCGGGCAGCTCGCCGACATGGACGCACTGGCCAAGCTGTCCGCCGACAGCGGCGTCCCGCTCGTCCAGGACGCCGCGCACGCGCACGGGGCCCGCTGGAACGGCCGCCGCGTCGGGGAGTTCGGCACGATCGCGGCCTACAGCTTCCAGAACGGCAAGCTCATGACGGCGGGGGAGGGCGGCGCGGTCACCTTCCCCGACCGCGACTCCTACGAGGAGGGCTTCCTGCGGCACAGCTGCGGGCGCCCGCGCGACGACCGCGGCTACCACCACCGGACCTCGGGCTCGAACTTCCGCCTGAACGAGTTCTCCGCCGCGGTGCTGCGCGCCCAGCTGAGCCGCCTGGACGAGCAGATCGACACGCGGGAGCGGCGCGCGCCCGTGCTGGCCCGGCTCCTGGCCGAGATCCCGGGCGTCGTGCCCCAGGACCGGGACGTCCGCGCCGACCGGGTGCCGCACTACATGGCGATGTTCCGGGTGCCGGAGCTGGCGGGCGAGCGCCGCGACGCGCTCGTCGACGCGCTCGTGGCGCGCGGCGTGCCCGCCTTCGTGGTGTTCCGCGCCGTCTACCGCACGGCCGCCTTCTGGGAGACCGGCGCGCCGGACGCGACGCCCGAGGAGCTGGCGGCGCGCTGCCCGAACGCCGAGGCGCTCACCGGCGACGGGATCTGGCTGCACCACCGGACGCTGCTCGGCACCGAGGAGCAGCTCCACCGGGTCGCCGAGATCGTGGCCGACGCGGTGAGGGCGGCATGAGCGGCCCCGCGCGCGTCCGCGTCGCCCTGGTCGGGCTCGGCTGGGCGGGGCGCCGGATCTGGCTGCCCCGGCTGCGCGAGCACGAGCGCCACACCGTCACCGCCGTCGTCGACCCCGACCCGGCCGCGCGCGCCGCGGCGGGCGCGCCGGTCGCGCTCGCGACGGTCGACGAGCTCGACCCCGCGACCGTGGACCTGGCGGTGGTCGCGGTCCCCAACCACCTGCACGCACCCGTCGCGACCCGGCTGCTCTCCAAGGGCGTGCCGGTGTTCCTGGAGAAACCGGTCTGCCTCAGCGTCGCCGAGGCGGACCGGCTCGAGGAGGCCGAGCTGGCGGGCGGCGCGGTGCTCCTCGCGGGCAGCGCCGCCCGGTACCGCGCCGACGTCCGGGCGCTGCTGGACGTCGCCGCCGGCCTCGGCCCGATCCGCCACGTCGACCTGTCCTGGGTGCGCGCGCACGGCGTGCCCACGGCGAGCAGCTGGTTCGTCCGGCGCGAGCAGGCGGGCGGCGGCGCGCTGCTCGACCTCGGCTGGCACCTGTTCGACGCCGTGGAGCCGCTGCTCGGGCCCACGGCCTTCGACCGGGTGCTCGGCACGGTCTCGTCCGACTTCGTCAACGACCCCTCGCGCCGCGCGCGGTGGAAGCAGGCCGGGCCCGGCGCTCCCGCCGCGGACGGTGCCGCGGCCGCCGGCGACGTCGAGGACACCGCGCGCGGGTTCCTGGTGACCGACCGCGGCGTCTCGGTGGCGCTGCGGGCGAGCTGGGCGTCGCACGAGACCCGCGACGTCACCGCGATCACCGTGGAGGGCGCCGCCGGGACGGCCGCGCTGCGCTGCACGTTCGGGTTCAGCACCAACCGGCAGGAGGAGCCCACGCTGGTCCGCACCCGGCACGGCGTCGCCCGGCCCGTTCCCGTCCCCCGGGAGCCGATCGGCGCGGAGTACTCGCGCCAGCTGGACGAGCTGCCCGCCCTGCTGGCCGACCCCGGGCGCCGCGGCGCCGCGGTCGCGCGCGCCCGGGAGATGATCGCGGCGATCGGCCGGCTGTACGACTCGGCCCGGCCCGCGGCCCGGACGCCGGTGGCGGCGGGGGCGGGCCATGTCTGACGCCGTCACGGGCCGCCCCGCGGTGCGCGCGGTGATCTTCGACCTGGACGGCGTCATCGTCGACAGCTTCGACGTGATGCGCCGGGCGTTCCAGACGGCCTACGCCGAGGTGCTGGGCGACGGCCCGGCGCCCTTCGAGGAGTACAGCCGGCACCTCGGCCGCTACTTCCCCGACATCATGCGCATCATGGGCCTGCCGCCCGAGATCGAGGAGCCGTTCGTCCGGGAGAGCTACCGGCTCGCCGGCGAGGTCACCGTCTTCGAGGGCGTCGGTCCGCTGCTGGCCGGGCTGCGCCGGCGCGGCCTGCGGCTCGCCGTCGCGACCGGCAAGAGCGGGCCCCGGGCGCGTTCGCTGCTCGCCGTCCTCGGCATCGCCGGGTACTTCGAGCACGTGATCGGCTCGGACGAGGTGGCACGGCCCAAACCCGCGCCCGACATCGTCGAGCGCGCCCTCGGCCTGCTCGGCGCCCGCCCGGACGAGGCGGTGATGGTCGGCGACGCCGTCACCGACCTGCGCAGCGCGCGGGCCGCCGGCGTCGGCGCGATCGCCGCGCTGTGGGGCGAGAGCGACCCCGCGCCGCTGCTGGCCGAACGGCCTGACGCGGTGCTGCGCAGCCCTGCCGACCTGCTCGGCCTGCTGACCCCGCCCCGTCCCCCGGTCCGGACGTGAGTAAGGACCATTAGGGGGGCGGTTAGGGGATTGTCCCGACCATTCCTTGATGAGACTGGGCGCAGCCGCCGGCACATTTCTTGCGGGCGGTTCCGCACCGTCACCTTCGCATTGGGGGATGCGCCGGAATGCTGCGCACGGAGCTGATTCGGCCACTGCCCGAATTGCTGGACGAGCACGCCCGCCGGGCGCCCCGGAAGATCGCTTTCCGGGACGCCCGGCGCGGCGTCACCTACGCCGAGCTGGACACGAGGACCCGGCGCCTCGCGGGCCATCTCGCGGAACGCCGGCTGCAGCCCGGCGACCGCGCGGCCCTCCTGCTCGGCAACCGCGTCGAGACGGTGGAGGGCTACCTGGCCCTGGTCCGGGCGGGCGCGATCGGCGTCCCGGTGAACCCGCGCGTCACCGAGGCCGAGCTGGCCTACCTGCTGGACGACAGCGGCGCCCGGCTGGTGATCACCGACCCGGCGCACGCCGCGCCGCTGGCCCGGGTGCTGGCCGGGCGGCCGGACGTCGCCGTCGTGGTCACCGGCGACGCGCCGCCCGAGGCGCTGCCCGCGGCGGTGCCCTTCGAGTCGCTCGCCGGCACCGAGCCCGGCACGCCCGCCCGCGACGACCTCGGCCTGGACGAGCCGGCGTGGATGCTCTACACCTCCGGCACCACCGGGCGGCCCAAGGGCGTCGTCTCCACCCAGCGCAACTGCCTGTGGTCGGTCGCCGCCTGCTACGTGCCCGTCCCCGGCCTGTCCGCCGACGACCGCGTGCTGTGGCCGCTGCCGCTGTTCCACAGCCTCTCGCACATCGCGTGCGTGCTCGCCGTCACCGCGGTCGGCGCGACCGCCCGCATCCTGGACGGCTTCAGCGCGGGCGAGGTGCTCGGCGCGCTCCGCGAGGACGACATCACCTTCCTCGCGGGCGTCCCGACGATGTACCACCATCTCGTCCGGGCCGCGCGCGAGGAGGGTTTCACGGCGCCGCACCTGCGCATGTGCCTGGTCGGCGGCGCGGTCACCACGGCGGAGCTGCGCCGGGCGTTCGAGGAGGCGTTCGGCGCGCCGCTGCTGGACGCCTACGGCAGCACCGAGACGTGCGGGTCGATCACCATCAACTGGCCGACGGGCGCCCGCGTCGAGGGGTCGTGCGGGCTGCCGGTGCCGGGGCTCGGCGTGCGGCTGGTGGATCCCGAGACCGGCGCCGACGTCGGGGCGGAGGAGGAGGGCGAGGTCTGGGTCCGCGGCCCGAGCGTGATGGTCGGGTACCACGGCCGGCCGGAGGAGACCGCCGAGGCGTTCCGCGACGGCTGGTACCGGACCGGCGACCTGGCCCGGCGCGACGCCGCCGGCTACTTCACCATCACCGGCCGGATCAAGGAACTCATCATCCGGGGCGGGGAGAACATCCACCCCGGCGAGGTGGAGGAGGTCCTGCGGGGGCGGCCCGGCGTGGCGGACGTCGCGGTGGCGGGCCGTCCGCACGAGGTGCTCGGAGAGGTTCCGGTGGCCTTCGTCGTGCCGGGGCCCGAGGGCCTGGACCCCGAGGCGCTGTTCGCCGCCTGCCGGGAGCGCCTCGCCTACTTCAAGGTGCCCGAGGAGCTGTACGAGATAGCCGAGGTCCCGCGCACGGCCTCCGGCAAGGTCGCGCGCCGCCTGCTGCTGGAGCGTCCCGCCCGGCTGCGCGCGATGGGCGGCGGACGCCACGAGTCGCTGTTCCGCCTGGACTGGATCCCGCTTCCCTCGGTGCCGGGTCGCTCCGGCATGGGAGACGCGCGGCCCGAACTGGTGGTGACCTCGGTGGACTCGGACTCGGACGCGGGCGAGTTCTCCGCCCGGCTCGCGGCCTGGGCGGCGGGCGACGGCGACGCGGGCGCCCACCGGGTCGTCGTCACCCGCGGGGCGGGCGCCGTGGAGGGGGCCGGCACCGCGGTCGACCGCGCCCAGGCGGACGTGTGGGCGGCGGTGCGCGGCGTCCAGGCCGCGTACCCGGGCCGGTTCACGCTGCTCGACCTGGACGCCGGGGCCGACGCCGAGCGGTGGGCGGCCGAGGCGCTGTCCGCGGGGGAACCGCAGGCGGCCGTCCGCTCGGGGGTCCTCCTGGTGCCGCGCGCCGTCCGTGCCGCCGCGCCGCCGGACGCGGCCCCGCGCGGTCCGATCGGGGCCGGCCGGACCGTGCTCGTCACCGGCGCCGACGGCGAACTCGGCGCGGCCGTGGCCCGCCACCTGGCCGTGGCCCACGGAGCCGATGTCGCCACCATCGCCGACGACGCCGCAGACCGGGACGCCCTCGTCGCACTGCTCGCCGCGAGCGGCCCGATCGGTGCCGTCGTCCACGCGCCCGGCGGACGGGACCCCGAGGCCGCCCGGGCGGGGGCGGTGAACCTTTCCGAGCTGACCGCGGCCCACGACCTCGACGCGTTCGTACTGCTCTCGCCCGCCACGGGACTGCTCGGAGCCGCGGGGCGCGAAGGGGAGGAGGAGGCCGCCCTCGGCGCCTCCTTCGACGCGCTGGCCCGCCGCCGCGCGGCCGACGGGCTGCCCGCGCTGTCCTTGGCCCTGGGGCCCGTCGAGGGCGACGATCGTCCGCCGCCGCCGGGCGTCGGGCGCCTGACGGCCCGGGACCGCATGTCGGCGCTGGACGCGGCTCTCGCCTCGGAGGAGACCTGCCTCGCCGCCTTCCGCCTCGACCCGGCGGCGGTGCGAGCCGACGGGGTCCCGGCCCCGCTGCGCGATCTGATCGAAGCCCCGGCCCGTCCGGTGGCCGCGGACGACGGCGCGGCCGCGGACCTGCGCCGCCGGCTGCTGGACCTGCCCGGCCCGGCCGACCGCGACCGGCTGCTGACGGACCTGGTCCGGACGGCGGTCGCCGACCTGCTCGGAGCCGGCGGCGACCTCCCGGCCGACGCGGCCTTCCGCGACCTCGGGCTCACCTCGCTGACCGCCGTCGCCCTGCGCGACCGGCTGGCCGCCGCCTGCGGGCTGCCGCTGCCCGCCACGCTCGCCTTCGACCATCCGACCCCGCTGGCCGTCGCACGCCACCTGCGGTCGGCGCTGCTCGCCGAGCCCGCCACCCGGGACGCGGCCGTGCCGCACGCCCTGTCCGGCGAGCCCGTCGCGATCGTGGGCATGGCCTGCCGACTGCCGGGCGGGATCGCCTCGCCGGAGGACCTGTGGCGGCTCGTCGCCGACGGCGCCGAGGCCATCACGGAGTTCCCCGCCGACCGCGGCTGGGACGTCGACTCCCTGCGGACCGCCACCCGGCACGGCGGATTCCTCCACGACGCCGGTGACTTCGACGCGGGCTTCTTCGGGATCTCCCCGCGCGAGGCCCTCGCCATGGACCCGCAGCAGCGGCTGCTGCTGGAGGTGTCGTGGGAGGCCCTGGAGCGCGCGGGCATCGACCCGACCTCCCTGCGGGGCCGCGACATCGGGGTCTTCTCTGGCCTGATGTACCACGACTACGCCACCGACCTCGCCGAGGTGCCCGCCGACCTTGAGGGCTACCTCGGCACCGGCAACTCCGGCAGTGTCGCCTCCGGCCGCGTGTCCTACACGCTGGGCTTCGAGGGTCCGGCGGTGACGGTCGATACGGCGTGCTCGTCGTCGTTGGTGGCGTTGCATCTGGCGGCGCAGTCGCTGCGGTCGGGGGAGTCCTCGATCGCCCTGGCCGGGGGAGTGGCCGTGATGGCCCGGCCCACCTCGTTCGTCGAGTTCACCCGCCAGGGCGCCCTCGCCGCCGACGGCCGGTGCAAGGCGTTCGCCGAGGCCGCCGACGGGACGGGCTGGTCCGAGGGCGTCGGCGTGCTGGTGCTGGAGCGGTTGTCGGATGCGCGCCGCAATGGTCATGAGGTGCTGGCGGTGGTGCGTGGTTCGGCGGTGAACCAGGACGGTGGGTCAAATGGTCTGACGGCGCCGAACGGGCCTTCGCAGGAGCGGGTGATCGGGCAGGCGCTGGCCAACGCGGGTTTGAGCGCCGCCGATGTCGATGCCGTCGAGGGTCATGGGACGGGGACGCGGCTGGGGGATCCGATCGAGGCGCGGGCGCTGCTGGCGACCTACGGGCGGGACCGTCCCGCCGATCAGCCGTTGTGGCTGGGGTCGTTGAAGTCGAACATCGGGCACGCGCAGGCGGCGGCGGGCGTGGCGGGTGTGATCAAGATGGTGCAGGCGCTGCGCCACGGTGTGCTGCCCCGGACCCTGCACGTGGACGCGCCGAGCACGCAGGTGGACTGGTCGGCGGGCGGTGTGCGGCTGCTGACCGAGGCGCGCGCGTGGCCCGAGGTGGACCGGCCGCGCCGGGCCGGGGTGTCGTCGTTCGGGGTGAGCGGCACCAACGCCCACGTGATCATCGAACAGGGGCCGGACGCCGCGCCCGCCGGCGATGCCCTGGCGCCCGATCCGGAGGCGGTGGTGCTGCCGGTCTCCGCCCGTGCCGTCCCGGCGCTGCGCGCGCAGGCGGAGCGGCTGCGGGACGACATGCTCGCGCGCCCGGAGACGCGGCCGGCCGACCTCGGGTCCTCGCTGGCCACCGCCCGCGCCGCGCTCCACCACCGCGCCGTGGTCGTGGCGGCCGACCGGAGCGAGGCGCTCGCCGGCCTCGGCGCGCTCGCGGCGGGCGAGCCGGCGCCGACCGTCGTGTCCGGCGTCGCCGACGTCGACGGCAGGACGGTGTTCGTCTTCCCCGGGCAGGGGACGCAGTGGGCGGGCATGGGCGCGGAGCTGCTGGAGACGTCCCCCGTCTTCGCGGCCCGGCTGGCCGAATGCGCCGACGCGCTCGCCGCCCACGTGGACTGGTCGCTCACCGAGGCGCTGCGCGGGCCGCTGGACCGCGTGGACGTCGTGCAGCCGGTCGCCTTCGCGGTCATGGTGGCGCTCGCCGAGGTCTGGCGCGCGCACGGTGTCCGTCCTGATGCGGTGGTGGGGCATTCGCAGGGTGAGATCGCGGCGGCGTGTGTTGCGGGTGCGTTGTCGTTGGAGGATGCGGCGCGGGTGGTGGCGTTGCGGAGCCAGGCGATTGCGCGTGGTCTGGCGGGGCGTGGCGGGATGGTGTCGTTGGCGGTGCCGGTCGAGGAGATCTCGTCGTGGTTGGCGGGTGGGTTGGAGGTCGCGGCGGTCAACGGCCCGGGGTCGGTGGTGGTCGCGGGTGAGCCGGATGCGCTGGACGATCTGGTGGTTCGGGCTGAGGCCGAGGGTGTGCGGGTGCGGCGGATCCCGGTGGATTACGCCTCGCACACCTCGCACGTGGAGGCGATCGAGGCCGAGCTGGCGGGTCTGCTGGACGGGCTTGCTCCGCGAGCATCGAACATCCCGTTCTTCTCCACGGTCGAAGGGCGCTGGCTGGACACCGCTGAGTTGGACGGCGGCTACTGGTACCGCAACCTGCGGCGGCAAGTCCGTTTCGCCGATGCGGTGCAAGCGCTGGCCGGCGACGGGTTCCGGACGTTCGTCGAGGTCAGCGCCCATCCCGTCCTGGTGCCGAGCATCGCGGAGATGGTCACGGAGCCGTCCGTAGCGGTCGGGACGCTGCGCCGCGACGACGGCGGCCTGCGGCGCTTCCTGCTCTCCCTCGCCGAACTCCACGTGCGCGGCGTGCCGGTCGACTGGACGGCCGTCTTCGCCGGATCCGACCCGCGGCGGGTCGCGCTCCCGACGTACGCGTTCCAGCGCGAGCGGTACTGGCTCCTACCCGCCCGCGGCCCGGCGGCCGGGCCCGAGCCCGCGGGCCATCCGCTGCTCGACGCGGTCGTCCCGCTCGCCGGCTCCGGCGGCGCGGTGTTCACCGGGCGGCTGACCGAACGCGACCACCCCTGGCTCGCCGACCACCGGGTGGCCGGGGCCGTGCTGCTGCCGGGCACCGCGCTCCTGGACGTCCTCCACCACATCGGCGCCCTGCGCGGCGCCCCGGCCGTCGCCGAGCTCACCGGTTCGACGCCGATCGTGCTGCTCGAGGGCGGGGCGCTCGACGTCCAGGTCCGCGTGGAGGAGCGGTCCGTCCGCGTCCACACCCGCAGCGGACCCGACGGGGAGTGGACCGAGAACGCCACCGCGACGCTCGGAGAGGACGACCGGCCGGGCGCCGCCGTCCCCTGGCCGCCGCCTGCCGGCGCGCGCCCTCTCGACCTCGACGGCTTCTACGAGAGCCTCAACGTCGAGTACGGTCCCGCCTTCCGCGCCGTCCAGGCCGTCTGGGCGGGCGACGGGGAGGCGTGGGCCGAGCTCCGGCTGCCGGAGGAGGCCGACTCGGACGGATTCGGCCTGCATCCCGCGCTGCTCGACGCGGCCCTGCACCCGATCGCCGCCGCGGCGCTGCTGCCCGACCCCGACCGGCCGCGCCTCGCCTTCTCCTGGTCCGGCGTGCGCCTGCACGCGACCGGTGCCCGCGCACTGCGCGTCCACCTGACCGCGACCGGGCCCGACAGCGTGGCCATCAGCGCGGCGGACCCGTCGGGGGTCCCCGTGGTCGGCGTCGAGTCGCTCGCGCTGCGCCCGCTCGACCCCGGCCGGTTCGCGGCGGGCGGGGTGCGCGACCGGTTGTTCGAGGTCGCGTGGGTCCCGGCGGGGAAGGCCGGGCACGCGGCGCCGGACGTCGTCGTCCACCGCGTCGGGAGCGGTGACGCCGGGCGGCCCCTGCCCGAGCGCGTCCGCGCGGTGGGGTGGGAGACCCTGCGCCTGCTGCGCGACTGGCCGGACGGCCCGCGCGCCGCGTCGGCCCGCCTCCTGGTGGTCACCTCGCCGGACGACCCGGTGCACGAGGCGGTGCGGGGCCTGCTCCGCAGCGCGCAGTCCGAGCACCCCGGCCTCTTCGCGTCCCTGGTCACCGACGATCCCGGCGAGGGGCCGGTCGCCGCCGCGCTGCCGCTGATCCCCGAAGAACCGCAGATCGCGGTGCGCGACGGGCGCGTCCTCGTGCCGCGGCTGGCCCGCGCGCCGCTCCCGGCCCCGCCGGAGCGGTCGCGGCTGGCCGGCGGGACCGTGCTGGTGACGGGCGCGACGGGCGGTCTCGGCCGCCTCGTCGCCGAGCATCTGGTGCGGGCGCACGGCGTCGCGGAGCTGGTCCTGCTGTCCCGGACGGGCGCCCCCGCCGAATGGATCGTGGAACTGTCCGATCTCGGGGCGGAGGTGCGATCCGTCGCCGCCGACGTGGCCGACCGGGCCGCCCTCGCCGAGATCGTCGAACAGGTCGCGGACCGCCTGACCGGGGTCGTGCACGCGGCCGGGGTCGTCGCCGACGGCGTCCTGGCCTCGCTCGGCCCGCAGGAATGGGACGCCGCCCTAGCGCCGAAGGTGGACGGAGCCTGGCATCTGCACGACCTCACCAGAGACCTCGACTTGGCCGCCTTCGTCCTGTACTCGTCGGCGTCCTCCACGTTCGGCAGTCCCGGGCAGGGGAACTACGCGGCGGGCAACGCCTTCCTCGACGCGCTCGCCCGGCACCGCCGCGAGCAGGGCCTTCCCGCGGTCTCCCTCGCGTGGGGGCTGTGGGGCGGCGCAGCCGGAATGGGCGGCCGCCTCTCCGGCACGGACCTGGCGCGGATGGCCCGCTCCGGTACGCGCCCGCTGACCGCCGAAGAGGGCCTGGCGCTGTTCGACGCCGCGCTGGAGAGCGACCGGCCGGCGCTGGTGCCGATCCGGCTGGACCTCGCGGCCGTCCACGCCGCCGGGGAGGCGCCCCCGCTGCTGCGCGCCCTGGCACCCGCCCGGCCCCGGCGGCCGGAGGCGGCGGCGCCCGCCGGCCCGGAAGCGGTCGCGCCCGCCGACCTGCTCGGCGTCGTCCGCGCGACGGCCGCCGCCGTGCTCGGGCACAGCGGCGCCGACGCCGTCGAGCCCGGACGCGCCTTCAAGGACCTCGGTCTCGACTCGCTCACGGCGGTCGAGCTGCGCAACCGGCTGTCCGAGGCCACCGGCCTCCGCCTGCCCGCGACCCTGGTGTTCGACCACCCGACACCCGCCCGTCTCGCCGAGCGGCTGCGAACCGAACTGTCCGGGACGGCGCCCGAGGCAGCAGCGGCGCCGACCACCACGGCCGGCCCGGACGGGGACGCCATCGCCATCGTCGCCATGGCGTGCCGCTTCCCGGGCGACGTGGACTCGCCCGAGGACCTCTGGCGCTTCGTCGCCGAGGGCGGCGACGCTATCACCGGCTTCCCGACGGACCGCGGCTGGGACCTCGACGGCGTCCACGACCCCGATCCCGACGCGCCAGGCGGCACCTACGTGCGGGGCGGCGGTTTCCTGCGCGGCGCGGCGGACTTCGACGCGGGCTTCTTCGGCATCAACCCCCGCGAGGCTCTGGCGATGGATCCGCAGCAGCGGCTGCTGCTGGAGGTGTCGTGGGAGGCCCTGGAACGCGCTGGGTTCGACCCGACGTCCCTGCGCGGAACGCCCACCGGCGTCTTCGTCGGGACGCACGGCCAGGACTACGGGACCGGCGGCGCGCGCGGCCGGGCGGACGAGGGATACCTCGTCACCGGGAACGCGGCGAGCGTTCTGACCGGCCGCGTGTCCTACACGCTGGGCTTCGAGGGGCCGGCGGTGACGGTCGACACGGCGTGCTCGTCGTCGCTGGTGGCGTTGCATCTGGCGGCGCAGTCGCTGCGGTCGGGGGAGTCCTCGCTGGCGCTGGCGGGCGGGGTGTCCGTCATGTCCACGCTGGAGGGCATCATCGGCTTCAGCCGGCAGCGCGGGCTGGCCGCCGACGGGCGCTGCAAGGCGTTCGCGGAGTCCGCCGACGGCTTCGGCATGTCGGAGGGCGTCGGCGTGCTGGTGCTGGAGCGGTTGTCGGATGCGCGCCGCAACGGCCACGAGGTGCTGGCGGTGGTGCGCGGCTCGGCGATCAACCAGGACGGCGCGTCCAACGGCCTGACCGCGCCGAACGGGCCGTCGCAGGAGCGGGTGATCCGGCAGGCGCTCGCCGGAGCGGGCCTGACGGGCGCCGAGATCGACGCCGTGGAGGCGCACGGCACGGGCACGCGGCTGGGCGATCCGATCGAAGCGCAGGCGCTGCTGGCGACCTATGGCCAGGACCGCCCGGCCGACCGGCCGCTGTGGCTGGGGTCGGTCAAGTCGAACATCGGTCACACCCAGGCGGCCGCGGGCGTGGCGGGCGTGATCAAGATGGTGCAGGCGCTGCGCCACGGCGCGCTGCCCAGGACCCTGCACGCGGAGGAGCCGACGTCGGAGGTCGACTGGTCGGCGGGCGGCGTGCGGCTGCTGGACGAGGCGCGCGACTGGCCCCAGGCCGATCGGCCCCGGCGGGCGGGGGTGTCGTCGTTCGGGGTGAGCGGCACCAACGCCCACGTGATCATCGAAGAGGCCCCCGGCGTCGGCGCGGACGCCTCCGCTCCGGACGAGGAGCCCGCCGCCGTGGTGTGGCCGGTCTCCGCGCGCGGCGCGCGAGCGCTGCGGGCGCAGGCCGCGCGGCTCGCCTCGTTCGTCGCCGACCGCGGGGACCTCACGGCTGCCGAGATCGGGCACGCCCTGGCCACCGCCCGCGCCGCGCTGGACGAGCGCGCGGTCGTCGTCGCGGCCGACCGGGAGGAGGCCGTGGCCGCACTCGAAGCGCTGGCCCAGGGCGCTCCCGCACCGGCCGCCGTCACCGGGACGGCGAACGTCACCGGCAAGACCGTCTTCGTCTTCCCCGGCCAGGGAGCGCAGTGGGCCGGGATGGCGGACGAGCTGGCCGGCGCGTCGCCGGTCTTCGCCGATGCGCTGGCGGAGGTGGGAGCGGCTCTGGAGCCGTACGTGGACTGGTCGTTCGAGGAGGCGCTCACCGGCCCGCTGGAGCGGGTGGACGTGGTGCAGCCCGTGTCGTTCGCGGTGAACGTGGCGCTGGCCCGGTTGTGGGAGTCGTTCGGTGTCCGTCCTGACGCGGTGGTGGGGCATTCGCAGGGTGAGATCGCGGCGGCGTGCGTGGCCGGGGCGTTGTCGTTGGAGGATGCGGCGCGGGTGGTGGCGTTGCGGAGCCAGGCGATTGCGCGTGGTCTGGCGGGGCGTGGCGGGATGGTGTCGTTGGCGGTGCCGGTGGAGGCGGTCTCGTCGTGGTTGGCGGGTGGGTTGGAGGTCGCGGCGGTCAACGGCCCGGGGTCGGTGGTGGTCGCGGGTGAGCCGGATGCGTTGGACGACCTCATTCTTCGGGCTGAGGCCGAGGGTGTGCGGGTGCGGCGAATCCCGGTGGATTACGCCTCGCACACCTCGCACGTGGAGGCGATCGAAGCCGAGCTGGCGGACCTGCTGGACGGGATCGCTCCGCGAGCATCGAACATCCCGTTCTTCTCCACGGTCGAAGGGCGCTGGCTGGACACCACCGAACTCGACGGCGGCTACTGGTACCGCAACCTGCGGCGCCAAGTCCGTTTCGCCGACGCCGTCCAAGCGCTGGCCGGCGACGGGTTCCGGACGTTCGTCGAGGTCAGCGCCCATCCCGTCCTGGTACCGAGCGTGCAGGAACTCGTGGACGAGCGCACGTCGGTTGCCGCCGGGACGCTGCGCCGCGACGACGGCGGCCTGCGGCGCTTCCTGCTCTCCCTCGCCGAACTCCAGGTCCGCGGCGTGGCCGTCGACTGGTCGCCGGTCCATGTGCCTCGTGGTGGACGGCGGGTGCCGCTGCCGACGTACGCGTTCCAGCGCCGCCGCTACTGGATCGAGGAGGCCGACTCCCTTCTGGACACCATCGCTCCTGACCCCGACACCGGAGGCGTAATCGCCGGAGGCCGGCTGTCACTGGGAAGCCGCCCCTGGCTCGCCGATCACACGGTGGCGGGACGCGTGCTGCTGCCGGGTGCGGTCTTCAACGAACTGGTGTTCCAGGCCGCCGCCGAGACCGGGGCGGCGACCATCGAGGAACTGGTCATCGAGACGCCGCTGGAACTGCCTGAGCACGGGACCGTCCGCGTCTCGGTCACGGTCGGGGAGGAGGACGGGTCCGGGCGGCGCCCCGTGAGCGTCCACTCGCGTCGCGAACCGGACGGCCCGTGGACGCGGCACGTCACGGGCCGCGTTTCGGCGGACGTCCCCGACGCCGCGCCGGCGCCTTCGCAGTGGCCGCCGGAAGGTGCCGAACCGGCCGCCGTCGACTCCTTCTACGCCGGTCTCGCCGAACGCGGGTACGAGTACGGTCCGGCCTTCCGCGGGCTGCGCGCCGCCTGGACGCGCCAGGACGAGGTGTTCGCGGAGGTGGAACTGCCCGACGGAGTCGAGGCGGAGGGCTACGCCTTGCATCCGGCCCTGCTGGACGCCGCCCTGCAAGCGGCCAACCTCGGCGCGGCGCCGCGTCCGGCCGGCGGCGGAGCGCTCCTCCCGTTCGCCTGGAACGACGTCGCGCTCCACGCGACCGGCGCCACCGCGCTCCGCGTGCGCGCCGCACGGGCGGGCGACGACGCCGTCACCTTCGCGATCACCGACCGGTCGGGCCGGCCCGTCGCCGAGATCGGGTCGCTGGTGCTCCGGCCGGCGGCCCTGCCCGCCGCCGGCGCGGACTCCGACGCGCTCCACCGCATCACGTGGACGCGGGTCCAGGCGGCATCGGACGCGGCGCCGCTCGCGGCCGGCGACGTCCTGGACCTCACCGGCGTCCCGGCGGGGCCGCCCGCCGAGGCGGCTCGCGACCTTGTCGTCCGGGCGATGCGGCGCATCGCCGAGGACCCGCCGAAGGCCGTCCTGACCGCCGGAGGGCCGGCGGGCGCCGCCGTGGCGGGCCTGGTCCGCACGGCCCGGCTCGAAGTCCCGGACCCGATCACGCTGGTGGAGGCCGACGACCCGGGCGCCGCGCGGGCGCTGCTGCCCGCGGCGGTCGCCTCGGGGGAGCCGGAACTCGCGGTCCGCGAGGGCGGCCTGTACGCGCCCCGCCTGGCCCGTGCGCGCGCCACCGGGGAGCCGCCCCGGCTCGACCCGGACGGCACCGTGCTGATCACGGGCGGCACGGGGACGCTGGGCGGGCTGGTCGCCCGCCATCTGGCGGCCTCCCACGGCGTCCGCCACCTGGTGCTGGCCGGACGGCGGGGCCCGGCGGCCCCGGGCGCGGGTGAACTGGCGGACGACCTGCGCGCGGCGGGCGCCGACGTGCGCATCGTCGCCGCCGACGTCTCCGACCGGGGCGCGCTGGCGGGCGTCCTCGCGGAGATACCGGCCGAACATCCGCTGACCGCCGTCGTCCACGCGGCGGGCGCGCTGGCCGACGGGGTGCTCGCGTCGCTGAGCCCGGAGCAGGTGGAGGCGGTGTTCCGTCCGAAGGCGGACGCCGCCTGGCACCTGCACGAGCTGACCCGCGACCTGGACCTCGCCGCGTTCGTGCTGTTCTCCTCGGGCGCGGGGATCTTCGGCAACGCCGGGCAGGGCAACTACGCGGCGGCCAACGGGTTCCTGGACGGCCTGGCCCGGCTCCGGCGCGCCGAGGGGCTGCCCGCCCTCTCCCTGGCCTGGGGTCTCTGGGAACAGGCCAGCGGGCTGACCGGCCGCCTCGGGGAGGAGGGCCGCGACCGTCTGGCCCGTGGCCTGCAACTGGCGCTGCCGACCGACGAGGCGCTCTCGCTCCTGGACCTGGCGCTGCGCGTGGACGGCGAGGCGGTGCTCGTCCCCACTCGCCTCGACCATGCGGCCCTGCGCGGCCGGGCCGGCGAGGGCACGCTCCCCGCGCTGCTGCGCGGCCTGGTGCGGACCGCTCCGCGCCGGACCGCCACCGCGACCACGACCGACGACGCGGCGGAGCCGGCCCGCGAGCCCCTGGCCGACCGGCTGGCCCGGCTGCCGGAGCCCGACCAGCGGCGCGAGCTGGTCGGGATCGTCCGCGCCGCCGCCGAGGACGTGCTCGGCCTGCCCGCCGACGAGACCCTGCGCGCGGACCAGGCGTTCAAGGACGCCGGATTCGACTCGCTCACGGCCGTGCGGATGCGCAACCGCCTCGCCGAGGCGACCGATGTGCGGCTCGCGGCCACCGCGGTGTTCGACCACCCCACCCCGGCCGCGCTCGCCGAGCACCTGCGCGCCGAACTCGGCGTCGCACCGCGCGCGGCCGTCCCGCCCGCGCTGGCGGAGCTGGAACGGCTGGAACGCGCGCTCGGCGAGCCGCCCGAGGACGGCGCGCTCCGGGACCGGATCGTCGCGCGGCTCGACGCGCTGACCGCCCGCCTGGCCGGGCCCGCCGAGCCCGGCGCCGACCTGGCGGCGGCGACCGACGACCAGCTCTTCGCGCTCATCGACCATGAACTCGGACAGGGCTGAGGAAAGGCACATGGCGAACGACGAGAAGCTGCGCGAGTACCTGCGCCGGACCCTCGCCGACCTGCAGCGCACCCGCCGGCGGTTGCACGACGCCGAGGCGCGCCGCACCGAGCCGATCGCGATCGTGGGCATGGCCTGCCGCCTGCCGGGCGGGATCGCCTCGCCGGAGGACCTGTGGCGGCTGGTCGCCGGAGGGCGCGACGCGATCGGCCCGTTCCCCCGCGACCGCGGCTGGGACCCGGACGACCTCTACGACCCCGACCCCGACCGCACCGGGCGGACCTACGCGAAGGAGGGCGGCTTCCTCGCCGAGCCCGGCGGGTTCGACGCCGCGCTCTTCGGGATCTCGCCGCGCGAGGCCCTCGCCGTCGACCCGCAGCAGCGGCTGCTGCTGGAGGTGTCGTGGGAGGCCCTGGAGCGCGCGGGCATCGACCCGACCTCCTTGCGCGGCACGCCCGCCGGGGTCTTCACCGGACTGATGTTCCACGACTACCGGGACAACCTCGGCGCCCTCCCGGAGGGACTCGAAGGCTACTTCGGCATCGGCAACTCCGGCAGCGTCGCCTCCGGCCGCGTGTCCTACACCTTCGGTCTGGAAGGGCCGGCGGTGACGGTCGATACCGCGTGCTCGTCGTCGCTGGTGGCGTTGCATCTGGCGGCGCAGTCGCTGCGGTCGGGGGAGTCCTCGCTCGCCCTGGCCGGGGGAGTGGCGGTGATGGCGACCCCCGAGGTGTTCATCGACTTCTCGCGGCAGCGCGGCCTGGCCCCGGACGGTCGCTGCAAGGCGTACGCGGACACCGCCGACGGGACGGGCCTCTCCGAGGGCGTCGGGGTGCTCGTCCTAGAGCGGTTGTCGGATGCGCGCCGCAACGGTCATGAGGTGCTGGCGGTGGTGCGCGGTTCGGCGGTGAACCAGGACGGCGCGTCCAACGGCCTGACCGCGCCGAACGGGCCTTCGCAGGAGCGGGTGATCGGGCAGGCGCTGGCCAACGCGGGTCTGAGCGCCGCCGATGTCGATGCCGTCGAAGGACATGGGACCGGGACGCGGCTGGGCGATCCGATCGAGGCGCGGGCACTGTTGGCGACCTACGGCCGGGACCGTCCCGCCGACCGGCCGTTGTGGCTGGGGTCGTTGAAGTCGAACATCGGGCACGCGCAGGCGGCGGCGGGCGTGGCGGGTGTGATCAAGATGGTGCAGGCGCTGCGCCACGGCCTACTGCCCGAGTCGCTGCACGTGGACGCGCCGAGCACGCAGGTCGACTGGGAGACCGGTGCCGTCCGCGTGCTGACCGAGGCGCGCGCGTGGCCCGAGGTGGACCGGCCGCGCCGGGCCGGGGTGTCGTCGTTCGGGGTGAGCGGCACCAACGCCCACGTGATCATCGAACAGGCCGCCGAAGAGCCCCGGCCGGAGGCGGGGGACGGCGTGGCACCCGGCGCGGTCCCGTGGCTCCTCTCGTCCCGGACGGCCGAGGGCCTGCGTGCGCAGGCGGAGCGGCTCGCGTCGTTCCTGCGCGAGCACGGCGACCTCGCCCCGGCGGAGATCGGGCATGCATTGGCGACCGGGCGGGCAACGTTGGAGCATCGGGCGGTCGTGGTGGCGGCCGACCGCGCCGAGGCGATCGCGGCCCTGGCCGAAGTCGAGTCCGCCGGTCCGGCGGAGGCCGACGGCAAGACCGTCTTCGTCTTCCCCGGGCAAGGCGCGCAGTGGACGGCGATGGGCGTGGCGCTGGCCGAGTCGTCCCCGGTGTTCGCCGCCGCCCTGGCGGAGGTCGAGGCGGCGTTGGAGCCGTACGTGGACTGGTCGCTCGCCGAGGAGCTGCGCGGCCCGCTGGAGCGGGTGGACGTGGTGCAGCCGGCGTCGTTCGCGGTGAACGTGGCCCTGGCCCGGTTGTGGGAGTCGTTCGGTGTCCGTCCTGACGCGGTGGTGGGGCATTCGCAGGGCGAGATCGCCGCCGCGCACGTCGCCGGTGCGTTGTCGTTGGAGGACGCGGCGCGGGTGGTGGCGCTGCGGAGCCAGGCCATCGCGCGCGGCCTTGCCGGACGCGGCGGCATGGTGTCGTTGGCGCTCCCGGTTGGCGAGGCCGCCGCCCGCCTGGCGCCCGGACTGGAGATCGCCGCGGTCAACGGGCCCGCCTCGGTCGTCGTCGCCGGGGAACCGGAGGCCCTGGACACCCTCCAGGCGGCGCTGGAAACCGAGGGCGTGCGAACGCGCCGGATCCCTGTGGATTACGCCTCGCACACCTCGCACGTGGAGGCGATCCAGGGCGAACTGGCGGATCTGCTGGACGGGATCGCTCCGCGAGCGTCGAACATCCCGTTCTTCTCCACGGTCGAAGGACGATGGCTGGACACCACCGAACTCGACGGCGGCTACTGGTACCGCAACCTGCGGCGCCAAGTCCGCTTCGCCGACGCCGTCGAGACCCTCGCCGGCGACGGGTTCCAGGCGTTCGTCGAGGTCAGCGCCCACCCCGTCCTGGTACCGGGCATCGCGGAGATCGTCGCGGAACCGTCCGTGGCCGTCGGCACGCTGCGCCGCGACGACGGCGGCCTCGACCGGTTCCTGCGCTCGGCCGGGGAGGCGCACGTCGCCGGGGTCGCGGTCGACTGGAGCCGCGCGTTCGGGCCCGGCCCGCACAGGCGCCCGGACCTGCCCACCTACGCCTTCCAGCACCGGCGCTACTGGCTGGAGGGCGGGCGCGGCCAGGGCGACCTGACCGCCGCCGGGATCGAGGACGCGCGGCACCCGCTGCTCGGCGCCGCCGTCCCGCTGCCCGACGGCGCCGTCCTCACCGGCCGCCTCTCGCTCCGCGACCACGGATGGCTCGCCGACCACGCCGTCGCGGGCACGACGGTGCTGCCCGGATCGGCGCTGGTCGAGCTGGCGCTGCGCGCCGGCGCCGAGACGGGTCGCACCACGCTGGACGAGCTCGTCATCGAGGCGCCGCTGACCGTTCCAGGAGACGACGACGTGGAGATCAGGGTCGTGGTCGCCGATCTGGACGTGGCGATCCACGCGCGGCGCGGCCAGGGCGGCTGGACCAGGCACGCCACGGGCCGGCTGTCCGACGGGATCCACGTCGCGGAGCGGCTCCCGTGGCCGGTCGCGGATGCCGAACCCGTCCCCGTCGAGGACTTCTACGAGCGGAAGGCCGCGGAGGGCTACGAGTACGGGCCCGCCTTCCAGGGACTGCGGGCCGCCTACCGGCGCGGGGAGGAGGTCTTCGCGGAGGTGGAGCTGCCCGGCGGGAGCGAGGCCGGGGGCTTCGGCCTGCACCCGGCCCTGCTGGACGCCGCGCTCCAGGCCACCGGCCTGCTCGGCGCGACCCCTCCCGCGAACGGGCGGATACCGCTGCCGTTCGCCTGGACCGGCGTGCGCCTGCACGCGCCCGGCGCCTCGGCGCTGCGCGTGCACGCGACCTTCCAGGGCCCGGCGTCCGGATACGCGATCACCCTCGCCGACCGGGACGGAAAGCCCGTCGCCTCCATCGACTCCCTGCGGCTCCGAGACGTGGACCCCGGCCGGCTGACGCCCGCGCACGACCTGCTCCACCGGATCGACCGGGTGCCGGTCGCCCTTCCCGGCGCGGCCGCCGCGCCCGTCCCGGGCGAGGACGTCCTCGACCTGACCGACCGCGGCGGCTGGACCCCCGGCGCGGCCCGCGAGCTGACCGCGGAGGCGGTCGCCTTCCTGCGCGACCGGCTCGCCCGCGACGGCGGACCGGTCGCGGTGCTCACCGGCGACGCGCCCTACGACCTCGCCGCCTCCGCCGTCCGCGGCCTCGTGCGCGCGGTGCAGCGCGAGCAGCCGGGGCGGATCGTGCTGGTGGAGGCGGAGTCGGGGGAGGAGGCCGGGGATCTGCTGCCGCGCCTCGTCGCCTCCGGTGAGCCCGAGGTCGCGCTGCGCGCGGGACGCGCGCACGCGCCCCGGCTCGCCCACGCCGGTGCCGGCGCGACGGGCCGGGCGTCCCTCGATCCGGACGGCACGGTCCTGGTCACCGGCGGCACCGGGACGCTCGGCGGCCTGGTCGCGCGCCATCTGGTGCGGGAGCACGGCGTCCGCCGGCTCGTCCTGGTCGGCCGGCGCGGCCTCGCCGCCGCCGGCGCGACCGAGCTGTACGCGGAGCTGCGCGAGGCCGGCGCCGAGGTGACCGTGGCGGCGGCCGACGCCGCCGACCGGGAGGCGCTGGCGGAGGTGATCGCGGCGATCCCGGCCGGGCATCCGCTGACCGCCGTCGTCCACGCCGCCGGCGTCCTGGACGACGCCCTGCTGGACGACCTCGGCCCGTCGCGGCTCGCCCCGGTGTTCCGGCCGAAGGCGGACGCCGCCTGGCATCTGCACGAGCTGACCCGCGACCTGGACCTGGCGGCGTTTGTGCTGTTCTCGTCCGGCGCCGGGGTGCTCGGCAACGCCGGGCAGGGCAACTACGCGGCGGCCAATGGATTCCTCGACGGGCTGGCCCGCATGCGGCGTGCCGAGGGCCTGCCCGCCGTGTCGCTCGCATGGGGACTGTGGTCGCAGGCCAGCGGCATGACCGGCCATCTCGGCGGCGCCGCGCTGGACAGGCTGTCGCGCGGCGGCCTCGGGGCGCTCTCCACGGCCGAAGGGCTGGCGCTGTTCGACGCCGCCCTCGCGGCCGGGGACGCCGTCGTCGTCCCGGCGCGGTTCGACGCCGCCGCGCTCCGCTCGCTCGCCGCCGACGGCGACCTGCCGCCCGTGCTCCGCGGTCTCGTCCGGGCGCCTCGCCGGGACGCGCCGCCGACCGGCGGGGCGCCCGCCGCGTCGTTCGCCGACCGGCTCGCCGGACTGTCCTCCCCCGAGCGGACGAGCACCGTGCTCGACCTGGTCAGGCGGCACGCGGCCGCCGTGCTGGGGCACGACGCCCCGGACGACGTCGGCGCGGCGCGGGCGTTCAAGGACCTCGGGTTCGACTCCCTCGCGGCGGTCGAGCTGCGCAACCGGCTCGCCAGGGCGGCGGGGGTGCGGCTCCCCGCCACGCTCGTCTTCGACCACCCGACCCCGGCGGACCTGGCGCGGCGGCTGCTGGAGGAGCTCGCGCCGGAACCGCCCGGCGGGGCGGGCGAGACCGCCGGCATCGCCGCGGCGATCGCCGAGATGGACGTGGACGACCTGGTGGAACGGGCTCTGGGAGGGAACCGATGACCGACGACAAGGTCGTCCGCGCGCTGCGTGCCGCGCTGGTCGACAACGAGCGGCTCCGCGAGGAGAACGACCGGCTGAGAGGCACCGCCGCCGCCGACCCCGTCGCCGTCGTCGCGGCCGCGTGCCGCCTGCCCGGCGGGATCGCCTCACCCGAGGACCTGTGGGAGCTCGTCTCCGAGGGACGCGAGGGCCTCTCGCCCTTCCCCGGCGACCGGGGCTGGGACCTCGACAGCCTCTTCGCCGCCGACGCGGACCGTCCCGGCACCTCCTACGTGCGGCGGGGCGGCTTCCTGCACGACGCGGGAGCCTTCGACGCCGCGCTGTTCGGCATCTCGCCGCGCGAGGCGCTCGCCATGGACCCGCAGCAGCGCCTCATGCTGGAGGTCTCGTGGGAGGTGCTCGAACGCGCCGGCATCGCGCCCACGGCGCTGCGCGGTGAGCGCGTCGGCGTCTTCACCGGCGTCATGTACCACGACTACGCCGCCGGGCTCGCCGAGGTGCCGGACGACCTCGAAGGGCTGCTCGGGACGGGGACGTCCGGCAGCGTCGTGTCCGGGCGCGTCTCCTACACGTTCGGGCTCGAAGGGCCCGCCCTCACCGTCGACACCGCCTGCTCGTCCTCCCTGGTGGCCGTGCATCTGGCGGCGCGGGCGCTGCGCGACGGCGAGTGCCGGCTCGCGCTCGCGGGCGGCGTCGCCGTCATGGCGCGGCCATCGCCCTTCGTCGAGTTCTCCCGGCAGCGCGGCCTCGCGCCCGACGGTCGTTGCAAGGCGTTCGCCGACGCCGCCGACGGCACCGGCTGGGCCGAGGGCGCGGCGGTCCTCCTCCTGGAGCGGCTGTCGGACGCCCGCCGCAACGGCCATCCCGTGCTCGCGCTGGTGCGCGGCAGCGCCGTCAACCAGGACGGCGCCTCCAACGGGCTCACCGCCCCCAACGGGCCGTCCCAGCAGCGCGTGATCCGCGCGGCGCTGGACGCGGCGGGCCTGGCGCCCGCCGACGTCGACGCCGTCGAGGGGCACGGGACCGGCACGCCGCTGGGCGACCCGATCGAGGCGCAGGCCCTCCTCGCCGCCTACGGCCGCGACCGCCCGGCCGACCGGCCGCTCTGGCTGGGGTCGCTGAAGTCCAACATCGGGCACGCGCAGGCCGCCGCGGGCGCCGCGGGGATCATCAAGGTGATCGAGGCGCTGCGGCACGGCGCGCTGCCCGCCACGCTGCACGTGGACGCGCCGTCCACGAACGTCGACTGGGACGCGGGCGCGGTCCGGCTGCTCACCGAGCCGCGGGACTGGCCCGATCCGGGACGTCCCCGCCGGGCCGGGGTGTCGTCCTTCGGCGTCAGCGGCACCAACGCGCACGTGATCATCGAAGAGGCGCCGGTGAGCACCGACGAGGCCCCGCCGCCGGACGCGGGCCCGGCGCCCCGGCCCTGGGAGATCTCCGGGGCGACGGCGGACGCGCTGCGGGCACAGGCCGCGCGGCTCGCCTCCCACCTCCGGGAGCGTCCCGCGCTGGAACCCGCCGACGTCGCCGCCTCGCTGGCGTCCGGCAGGGCTTCCCTCGCGCACCGCGCCGTCGTCGTCGCGGCCGACCGCGACGAGGCGCTGGCCGGGCTGCGCGCGGTCGCGGCGGGAGAGCCCGCACCGACCATCGTCACCGGCGTCGCGGACGTCGAGGGGCGCACGGTCCTGGTGTTCCCCGGCCAGGGGACGCAGTGGGCGGGCATGGGAACCGAACTGGCCGACCAGTCCGACGTGTTCGCCGCCGCTCTGGCGGAGGTCGAGGCGGCGTTGAAGCCGTACGTGGACTGGTCGCTCGCCGAGGAACTGCGCGGCCCGCTGGAGCGGGTGGACGTGGTGCAGCCCGCCTCTTTCGCGGTGAACGTGGCCCTCGCCCGCCTCTGGGAGTCGTTCGGTGTGGTGCCCGACGCCGTGGTGGGGCACTCGCAGGGCGAGATCGCCGCCGCGCACGTCGCCGGGGCGTTGCCGCTGGAGGACGCGGCGCGCGTGGTGGCGCTGCGCAGCAAGGCCATCGCCCGCGGCCTGGCCGGACGCGGCGGCATGGCGTCGGTCGCGCTGCCCGAGGACCGGGTCGCCGCGCGGCTCGCGCCCGGCCTGGAGATCGCCGCCGTCAACGGGCCCGCGTCGGTCGTCGTCGCCGGCGACGCCGGCGCCCTGGCCGATCTCATCGAGTCCTGCGAGGACGAGGGCGTGCGGGTCCGCCGGATCCCCGTGGACTACGCCTCGCACACCTCGCACGTCGAGGCGATCCGCGACGAGCTACACGATCTCCTGGACGGCCTCGCCCCAAAGCCGTCCCAGGTCCCCTTCTTCTCCACCGTCGAAGGGGGATGGCTGGACACCACGCGGCTGGACGCCGCCTACTGGTACCGCAACCTGCGCGGCACCGTGCGGTTCGACGCCGCCGCCCGCGCCCTCCTGGACGACGGTTTCCGGTCGTTCGTGGAGGTCGGCGCGCACCCGGTACTGGCGGCCGAGATCAAGGACGCCGCCGGGCGGGCCGCGGCCGCGGTCACCGGCACGCTGCGCCGGGGCGAGGGCGGGCTCCGGACGTTCCTGCTCTCCGCGGCGGGACTGCGCGTCCGCGGCGGCGGCGTCGACTGGTCGGCGTCCCTGGCCGGGCGGCCCCGCGTGGACCTCCCCACCTATGCCTTCCAGCACCGTCACTACTGGCTGGAATCCGCGCCCACCGCCCCCGCCCGCCCGGCCCCGTCCCCTCCGGAGGAAGCGGAGGAAGCGCCGTCCCCGCTCGACGGGTTCGAAGAGCTCGACGAGGACGGGCGCCGGAACGCGCTGCTGGACCTCGTCCGCACGGAGGCGTCGGCGGTGCTCGGGCGGCCGCCCGCCGAGACGCTCGCGCCCGGAGACGTGTTCTTCGAGGTCGGATACGTGTCGCTGACCGCGGTGGAGCTGCGCAACCGGCTCTCGGCCGCGACCGGACTGGAGCTCCCCCCGATGCTGATCTTCGATCGGGCCACCCCGGCCGAGCTGGCCGACCACCTGCTGGCCGAACTGACCGCCACCGGACCCGCCGAGACCGCACCCGCCGAGACCGCGGAGGACTGACCCATGGGCTTCGACGCCGGCACCTACCTGGAGGCGCTCGGCCATCGCGGGCCGGCCGCGCCCACGCTGGAGACGCTGCGTTCCCTGCACCACCGCCACCTGCGGACCTTCCCGTACGACAGCGCGCTCAACGCGGGCCGGGGCACCGCGCTGTGGGCGGGGGTCGACATCGACCTGGACACCGCGTTCGACGAGATCGTCGTCGGCCGGCGCGGCGGCGTCTGCTACGAGCTCAACGGACTGTTCCGCGCCCTGCTGGAGGAACTGGGCTTCGACGTCGGCGTGTTCGGCGCCGGCATCCGGCAGATGGACGGATCGTTCGGCCCCGACCTGGAGCACGTCTTCAACCACGCCCGCCTGGACGGCGAGCTGTACCTCGTGGACGTGGGCTTCGTCGGCCCGTCCTACCTGGAGCCGCTGCGCGTCACCGACCAGGTGCAGCGGCAGCACGGCAACCGGTTCCGCGTCGTCCCGGCGGACGGCTACCACGTGGTCGAGCGCAGCGGCCGGTCCGGGACCTGGCAGCCGGTGTACCGGTTCCGCGACAAGCCCCGCGACCTCGCCGAATGGCAGGACCCCTCGGCCGAACTGGAGGCGTTCGCCCGGGCGCTGGCCGGAGCCGGGATCCTGGTGCGGGGACGGTCCTCCGCCACGGGCCAGCGCGTCCTCATCGGCAAACGCCTGCTCACCGTGGACGACGGCCACGAGACCGTCCGGGTGCTCACCGACCCGGCCGAGCACGAGCGCGTCGTCGCCGAGATCCTCGGCTCGCCCGCCGCCGCGACGGCCGCGAACGCGAGCGGCGCGACCGCCGCGGGGAGCGGGCGGTGAGCCGGGCGGGCACCGACGTCCTCGTCGTCGGGTACGGGCCCGTCGGGCAGGTGACGGCCACGCTGCTGGCCGGGCGCGGGCACCGCGTCACCGTCGTGGAGCGGCGGCCGGAGCCCTACCCGATGCCGCGGGCGGTGTCCTTCGACGGCGAGTCCGCCCGCATCCTCGCCGCCGCGGGCATCGGCGAGGCCCTGCGCACCGTCGCCGAACCGTCCCGCGACTACGTCTGGACGAACGGGGCGGGCGCGACGCTGTTCGAGGTGGACGTGGCCGAGCGCGGCTGGTCCGGATGGCCGGACTCGCTCTCGATGTACCAGCCCGGGATCGAGGCCGCCCTGGCCGCGCGCGGTGCGGCGCAGCCCACGCTGCGCGTGCTGCGCGGCCACCGCGTGACCGGCCTGCGCGACGAGGGCGACCGGGTGGAGGTCACCGTCGACGGCCCCGAGGGCGGCGTGCTGACCGCCCGGTACGTCGTGGGCTGCGACGGGGCGAACGGCATCGTGCGCGACGCCCTCGACGCCACTGCCACCGACTTGCGGTTCTTCGACGACTGGCTGACCTGTGACGTGCGGCTGCACGAGCCGCGCCGCTTCGTCCCGAACAACCTGCAGGTCTGCGACCCGGCGCGGCCGCGCACCGCCGTCTCGGCCGGGCCCGGCCACCGCCGCTGGGAGTTCATGCGGCTGCCCGGTGAACCGCCGGACGAGTTCGGCCGCGCCGAGAACGTGTGGCGCCTCCTCGCGCTGTTCGGCATCGACGAGAGCAGCGCGACGCTGGAGCGGCACGCCGTGTACACCTTCCAGGCGCGGTACGTCGACCGGTGGCGGGCCGGCCGGATCCTCATCGCGGGCGACGCGGCCCATCTGATGCCGCCGTTCGCCGGGCAGGGCATGTGCTCGGGGTTCCGGGACGCGGCCAACCTGGCCTGGAAGCTGGACCTCGTCCTCGCCGGCCGGGCCGGCGAGGCGCTGCTGGACACCTACACCGACGAGCGCCGCGAGCACGTCCGGCACGCCGTCACCATGTCGGTCGACCTCGGCCGCGTGATCTGCCAGACCGACCCGGCCGCCGCCCGCGACCGCGACGAGGTCATGATCGGCGTCCGGGAGCGGGGCCTCGCCGCGCCGCCGCCGTCGGCCGTCCACCCGCTGACCCGGGGGCTGATCGCCCGGGACGCCGGCGGCGGCCCGCGCGGCGCGGCGGGCGGGCTCACCCCGCAGGGCCGCGTCCGGATCGGCGGCCGCGAAGGGCTCCTCGACGAGGTCGCCGGCGCCCCCGGCTTCGTGCTGCTCACCACCGAACCGCCCGGCGAGCTGCTCGACCCTGCCCTCGCCGCGGCCCTGGCCCGGCTCGGCACGCGGTTCGTGCGGCTGGACGCGGCGTCCGACCTCGACGGGGTGCACCTGCCGTACCTGGCGCGCGCCGGGGCGGTCGCGGCGCTCGTCCGCCCCGACTTCTACCTGTTCGGGACGGCCGCCGACCGGAACGCCGCGAACGCCCTCGTCGAGGAACTGCTCGCCGGGCTCGGCGCGGGCACGGACCCCGGCGCGGGCACGGACCTCGACGCGGGCGGCGCGGTCAGCCGGTCTTCCTGAGCCCCGCCCACAGGTCGGCGGGCAGCTCCTTGCGGCGCCGGATACCGAGCTTGCGGTAGATGCGGGTGAGGTGCTGCTCGACGGTGCTGGGGGTGATGTAGAGCTTCGCGGCGATCTCCCGGTTGGTGTTGCCGACCACCGCCAGGGACGCGACCCGGCGCTCGGAGTCGGTGAGCGACGCGATGCCCTCCAGCCCGTCCGCCATCGCCTCCGCGCCGCCCAGGTCGGCCTGCACCGACAGCAGCTCCCGGGCGAGCGGCCGCATCCCGCACATGTTCGCGACGTGCAGGGCCTGGCGGAGCAGCAGGCGGGCGCGCCGCCGGTTGCCCACCGCGTGGACGCGGCTGAGGTCGGCGAGGACGCGGGCCTGCTCGAACCGGTCGCCCGACGCCTCGGCGAGGTCGACCGCCTCGGTCAGCAGCGGCAGCCGCCGCCCGGCCGGGCTCGCGGCGGCGAGGACCCGCAGCGCGGGGCCGCGCCCGTCGGTCCGCGCGAGCTGCTCGCGGACGAGCCGGCGGGCCTGGTCGCGGTTGCCGAGCCGCAGCCACGCCTCGGCCGCGTCGGTGCGCCACGGCACCGGCCCGGCGGTGTCCAGGCCCCAGCCGCGGATCAGCTCGCCGCAGCTGAGGAAGTCGGCCAGGGCCGCGTGGGCGTGGCCGGACGCGAGGTGGTGATGGCCCCTGGCGTACAGGTAGTAGAGGCCGTGGCGGCTCTTGAACATCGCCTCGGGGACCGACAGCGCCAGGCACCTGGCGGCCTCGTCGTGCTCGCCGGCGCGCGTCGCGGCCAGGACGCAGGTGCCGAGCGGGTACCCGATCGCGACGCCCCATGACTTGGGGCTGAGGCGCGCCAGCGCTTCCCGCGCCTCCCGCAGCGCGCTCGGCAGGTCGCCCGTCCGCAGCGCGACCTCCGCGCGCGCCGCCGCGAAGAACGCCGCCTGGGTGCCGCCGCCCCCGGCCTCGCCGTCCCGCCCCTCACCGGACGGCGCCTCGCACCACGCCGCAGCGGCGTCGAGCCGGTCCGCGCGCAGCAGCACCTGCACGGCCAGCAGGGCCGCCTCGACCGTCCACGGGTTGCGCGGGTGCAGCGGGAGGTCGCGCAGCACCTGCTCGGCGCGGCCCGCCACCGCGTGGCTCCGGCGCCGGGTGAGCCCGTCGGCCAGGATCGCCGCCGCGTGCAGCTGCGGGTCGCCGCCGAGGGCCGGGACGGCGAAGGCCTTCTCGGCGGCCAGCACCGGCGTGCGCCGGTCGCGGGCGAGCGGCGGGTGCGCGTAGGCCAGCCACACCTCGGCGTCCCGGAGGCCGCCGCCCTCGGCGCGGGCGTCCGCGCGCAGCCGGTCCAGCACCCGCACCGCCTCCTCGCCCCGCCCGAACCAGAGCAGCCGGCCGGCGAGGGCCAGCCCGTCGGCGAGGCCGAGCCGGCCGCCGAGGGCCGCGGTCACCAGCGGGGCCAGGTGCCGGGCGGCCGACGCCGGCGCGGTCTGCCACTCGGCGCCGGCGAGACGCGTCCGGACCGCGGCGCGCTCCCCCTCGTCGGACAGGCCGCGGTGCGCCAGGCGCAGGAAGCGCGCCCCCTCCTCGGTCCGGCCGTCGAGCAGTGCGTGCTCGGCCGCCTCGGACAGCACGGCCGCCGCCCAGGGCTCCTGGGCGTGGTCGGCGTGGACGAGGTGCCGGGCTACCCGGGTGGCGGCCGCGCCCTGGTCGTGCAGCAGGCGCGCGGCGCGGCGGTGCAGCTCGGCCCGCTCCGCCGGGGCCAGGTCGTCGAGCACCGCGTCCCGCGCCACCGGATGGCGGAACCGGCCGCCGTCCAGCAGCCGGGCCGCGTTGAGCGCGCCGAGGGCGCGCTCGCCGTCCTCGGGCTTCAGCGAGACGAGCCGCCACAGCTCAGCCGGCCTCGCGTCCTCGCCCATGACCGCCAGCGCTCGCGCCACCGCCGGTGTCGCGGGATCGCCCCGGTGCAGGCAGCCGAGGAACGCCAGCCCGTACCCCTCCGCGCGGGGAGCGCCGGCGGCCCTGACGTCCTCGGCCAGCGCGTCCAGCAGCAGCGGGTTGCCGCCGCTGATCGCGTGCAGGTCCGCCGCCGGGGCCGGCGGGGCGCCGGACGGCCCGGACGCCGCGCGGGCGGTCCCGGCGGGCGACAGCGGTCCAACCCGCAGCCGGTGCAGCTCCGGCCTGCGGAACAGCTCCGCCAGGAACGTCAGGTGCCGCGGCCGCGGGACCGGCTCGTCGGCGAGCACGACCAGGACGGGCGCCGACGCCAGCCGCCGGACCAGGTGGAGCAGGAGGTGCAGGGACGGGACGTCCGCGTAGCGCAGGTCGTCCACGGTGATCAGGAGCGGCTCGCGCTCGGCGTGCCCGAGCAGGGCCAGCACGAGCTCGTGGTGCGTGCGCACCGCGTGCGGCGACGCGGGGCCGGCGTCCGGGGCGTCCGCCGTCGCCGCGAGCCGTTCCAGGAGGCGGCCGGACGGATCGTCCGGGTCCTCCGGCCGGGGCACGTCCCGCAGGAGCTGGCCGGCGACGCCGTAGGGGAGTTCTTGTTCGGCGGGGGAGCAGGAGGCGCGCAGACACCGGAATCCGGACCGTTCGGCGCGTTCGGCGAGCCCGCGCAGCAGCGCGGTCCGGCCGGTGCCGATCGGCCCCTCGAGGAGCGCGACCCGGCCGCGGCGCGCCGTGCAGTCCGCGAGCAGGCTGTCGAGTTGCTGGATCTGTTCGTCTCGTTCCACCAGTGCGACCACGGATCCGATGATCGAAGACGCCCGCCCACTGCCCGGCAATCGCCCGCCTATCGGACGACCGAATCCCGGGGTGGGACGCCGGCCGGCCCGCTCCGGTTCACCCGTGACGCGCACGTTCTTCCACTGTCGGGGCCGCCGTAAACCCGAGAGGCCGGCGCGCGAACCCCTGAATTCCGGCCCGCCGATGGAGCCGGCGCCGGCGCGGGCGAAGGATCGGCTGCGCCGCCCATGCCCGCAGAGGAGTCCCCCCATGCCCAGCCGCCGTCAGTTCATCGCCGGATCGGCCGCCGGTATCGGCGTGGCCGTCACCGTCCAGGCGAACCTGTCCGCGTTAGCCGCCGCCTCCCGGGTGTTCCGCGGGGCTCCCGCCGACCTCGCCAAGTTCGCCGACCCGCTGCCCATCCCGGCGGTGCTGAAGCCCGACACCGCGCTGACCCTCCGGCAGCGCGCCGGCACCGTGAAGCTGCACTCGCAACTGCCCGACACGCCCGTCTGGGGCTACGAAGGCGCCTACCCCGGGCCGGTCATCGACGTGCGGCGCGGCCGGCGCGTCAAGGTGAGCTGGCAGAACCGCATCCAGGGCACGTTCCCGGTGACCGCCGTCGAGGTCCCCTTCACCGGGCTCGACTCGATCCTCAGCCCCGGGCGCGGCGGCGCCGAGCCGCTTCCCGACGTCGCCGACCTCGCCCCGTGGGTGGTCACCCACCTGCACGGCGGCGAGATCAGCGGCGACAGCGACGGCTGGCCCAAGAACGGGATCTCCTACGGCCAGGCCCAGGCCGCCGAGTACCCCAACGCCCAGCGGGCCGCGACGCTCTGGTACCACGACCACGCGATGGACATCACCGCCTTCAACGTGTTCGCCGGCCTGTCGGGCCTCTACCTCGTGCGCGACTCCGAGGAGAGCGCCCTGGGGCTGCCGTCCGGCGCCTACGAGATCCCGCTGATCATCGCGGACCGCAACCTCGACACCGACGCCGACGACGCCTTCAACGGGCGGCTGCTGCACAAGGTCGGCTACTACGACACCAACGGCCGGCGGGTCTCGCTGCCGTTCGCCGGCCCCTACAACCTCGTCAACGGGAAGATCTGGCCGTACCTGAACGTGGAGCCGCGCTGGTACCGGTTCCGCGTCCTGAACGGCGCGAACGGGCGCACCTACACGCTGGAGCTGAGCAAGGAGAACGCCGACGGCACCAGCACGCCGGTGACCGGCGCGCTCGTCCAGATCGGCACCGAGCAGGGGCTGCTCGGCGCCCCGGCCAAGCTGGACCGGCTCACGCTGTCGCCGGCCGAACGCGCCGACATCCTGATCGACTTCGCCGCGTTCAGGGGCGCGCGGCTCCGGCTGTCCAACACCGACACCGTCACCTCGCCGCTCGGCCCGGAGGTCATGCAGTTCCGGGTCGGCGGCACGGCCGTGACCGACCCCTTCGCCCTGCCGGCCAAGCTGTCGCCCACGTTCACCCGGCTGACCGCGGCGAAGGTCCCGGCCGGCTACACGGAGCGGTACGTCGCGACCGCCACCCATGACGGCACGAGCAGCGGCCACCCCGAGATGTGGGAGCTGGCCGAGACGCCCGCCGGCTACGTCCCGCAGAAGGGCGACCGCATCGTCACCATCGTCAAGGACGGCAAGAGCACCACCTACCGGAAGGCGGCGAGCACCTTCGACGAGGCCGTGACGTTCCACGTCTCCCTCGACGGCTGGGAGGTCTGGAACTTCATCGACCTCGCCGGGCCGAACCACCCGATGCACATCCACCTGGTGTCGTTCCAGGCGCTGGCCCGCGACACCTACACGGTCGCCGTGACGTCCGACACCGCCAACGACATCTACACCTACACCGCCACCTACAGCGCTCCGAAGGGCCTCGGGCCCGACGAGCAGGGGTGGAAGGACACGATCCGCATGGACGAGCACGAGCACGTGGCGGTCGCCGGGCGGTTCCACGGCGGGACGGGGAACTACGTGTACCACTGCCACATCCTCGAACACGAGGACCACGGCATGATGCGCCCGTTCGTCGTGGCGCCCAAGACGGTCCAGACCGCGATGGCGGCCAAGATGCGGGCGGCGGCCCGGCCCGCCTCGCCCCTCGGCCACCACCACGGCTGACCGCCCGGGCGGGCCGGCCCGGCGTCACTCCGGCCGGCCCGCCAGGCTGTGCAGGCAGGCGACCAGGCTGCGGGCCTCGACGTTGACGTAGTGGCTGTGGCGCAGCAGCCCGACGAGCTGGTGGAGGGTCAGCCACCGGTAGTCGGGGCCCGGGTCGGGCGCGTACCCGGCGTCCACCTCGATGATCGTGTAGCGGTTGCGGGCGTGGTAGAACCGGCCGCCCTCCTCCGACAGCACGCTCGAGAACCGGACCCGGCCGGGCGGCGCGGACAGCACGTCGTCCAGGAAGGGCGGCCGCGCCGCGTCCGGCAGCCAGGCGTAGTTGCCGGGCGTGCACCGGACGGTCGGGCCGAGTTCGAGGACGTCGAGATAGCCGGGCTGGACGCCGGCGTGGACGAGCGCGTGCAGCACGCCGTCCACCTGCTTCACCAGGAACGCGTTGACGCCGACCCCGATCGGCTCCACCAGCGGCTGGTGCCAGTGGGAGACCTCGCGGTGCCCGCTCCGCACACTGGCCCCGATCACCCGGAAGAACAGTCCGGACTCGTGCTCGATGGCCTCCTCGCCGCGGTGCCACAGCCGGGCCTCGCGCAGCGGCACGCGGTGCGCCAGCACCTCGTGCCGGCTGCGGGACTCGGTGATCCAGCTCAGGATGTCGCCGATGCCGTGCAGCCCCGCGAACTCCTCGCTGCAGGAGCGCAGCACCGACCGCCGGAACTCCTGCTCGCCGGACGGGGAGGACGACGACAGCCCGACGCCCGAGAACGGCAGGCACGACAGCACCGTGCGGGCGTCCATGTTGACGACCGTGTCGTCCGCCAGCAGCCGGTGGAGCTGGCCGAGCGTCAGCCACGCGAAGCCCTCCAGCGGCTCCACCTCGTCGTCGGTCTCGACGATGATGTTGCGGTTGCGCTTCTGGAAGAACCAGGCCCCCTGCTCCGACTGGAGCACGTCGGCGATCACGCGGTGCCGGCGGGTGTCGCGGAAGTAGTCGAGATAGGGGACCGGGGCGCCCTGGTGCACGCGCATGTAGTTGCTGCGCGTCGCCTGCACGGTGGGCGAGATCTCCACGCCCTCGGGGTTGCCGGGCTCGTTCTTGGCCTGCATGAGGAAGTGCAGGACGCCGTCGATCTCCTTGGCCAGGATGCCGAGGATGCCGATCTCCGGTTGCAGCAGGATGGGCTGCGTCCACGCGGGGACCGCGGCGCCGGGGACCTCGGCCGCCAGGCCCGTCACCGTGAAGAACCGGCCGCTGTCGTGGCGGATGTCGCCGGTGCCGGGATCGGTGCCCCAGCGCTCCAGCCGGTCCAGCGGCACCCGGTCGACCCGCGAGACGTCGCCGCGGCGGCGCTCGGCGAACCATGCGCGGACCTGCTCCCCGGTCATGGCCCCGGCGGCCGCCCCGGCCGACTCGGCGATCCGCACGGCCCTCCGGTGGTCGGCCGTCAACGCCGTGATGATCCCCGACATCGCTCCTCCTGGAAATGGTCGCGGCAAGGATTCCAATATGCCGATGCCGGTCCATTCGCGGGTGCCGCGGAATAATTGACAGGGGGTGTTCAGGGGGGTCGTCCGGGGGCGATAATGCCATGTCAGGGGTAACGTCGCCGCCTGCCGTGCCTAGCCTCGTCCTGAATTGACGAGGTGGGCAAAGGAAAGGTGTTCAGTGAATTCTGGACCGTTGAGAATCGGCGTCATCGGCTGCGCGGACATCGCCTGGAGGCGGGCGCTCCCCGCGCTGGCGGCCCATCCGGGCGTCCGGCTGACCGCGATCGCGAGCCGGGACCCGGCCAAGGCGGCGCGCTTCACCGGGCGGTTCGGCGGCGAGCCGGTGCACGGCTACGAGGCGCTGCTGGACCGCGCGGACGTCGACGCGGTGTACGTGCCGCTGCCCGTGCACCTGCACGCCGAGTGGGTCGGGCGGGCGCTCCGGTCCGGGCGGCACGTGCTGGCGGAGAAGCCGCTGACGGCGTCCGCGGCGGAGACCGAGGCGCTCGTCGCGCTCGCCGCCTCGCGCGGGCTGGCGCTGCTGGAGAACTTCATGTTCCTGTGCCACTCCCAGCACGCCCGGTTCCGCGACCTGGTCGCGCAGGGCGCCATCGGGGAGCCGCGCACGCTCACCGCCGAGTTCGCGTTCCCGCCGTCGGCCGACGGCCGCAACCTCTACGACCCGGGCCTCGGCGGAGGCGCGCTGGCGGAGGTCGGCGTCTACCCGCTGCGCGCCGCCCTCCTCCACCTCGGGACCGCTCTGGACGTGCGCGGTGCGCACCTGCGGGTCGACGAGGCGCGCGGCGTGGACGTGGCGGGCGCGGCCCTGCTGGCCGACCCGTCCGGCCGCACCGCCCACCTGACCTGGGGCGTCGAGCACGCCTACCGGTCCCGGTACGCGCTGTGGGGGAGCGCGGGCCGGGCCGAGCTGACCTGGGCCTTCACCCCGTCGGCGGCGCACCGCCCGGTCGTGCGGATCGAACGCCAGGACCACGTCGAGGAGCTGACGCTCCCCGCCGAGGACCACTTCGCCGGCGCGGTCGCGTCCTTCGTCGACCGGGTCCGCGACGGTGTGCCCTCCGTCCTGGAGGGCGAGGCGGTGGTGGAGCAGGCGCGGCTGGTGGACCGGGTGCGCCGGCGCGCCGCCGGCGCGGGCGGGCCGGTCAGACCAGCGGTTCCCACCAGCGCCGGTTCTCCCGGTACCAGCTGACGGTCGCGGCCAGCCCCTCGAGGAAGGGGGTCCGCGGCTCGTAGCCCAGCTCCGCGCGGATCCTGGTGTCGTCGACCGCGTACCGCCGGTCGTGCCCCTTGCGGTCGGGGACGCGCTCGACCCTGTCCCAGCCCGTCCCGGTCGCCTCGAGGAGGAGGCCGGTGAGCTCCCGGTTCGTCAGGGACGTCCCGCCGCCGATGTTGTAGACCTCGCCCGGCGCCCCCTTGGTGCGCACCAGTTCCAGGGCGCGCGCGTGGTCGTCCACGTGCAGCCAGTCCCGCACGTTCAGGCCGTCGCCGTACAGCGGGACGCGCCCCCCGTCCAGCAGCCGCGTCACGAACAGCGGGATGATCTTCTCCGGGTGGTGGTACGGACCGTAGTTGTTGGAGCAGCGCGTCACCCGCACGTCCAGGCCGTGGGTGCGGTGGTAGGACAGCGCGAGCAGGTCGGCGGCGGCCTTGGACGCCGCGTAGGGCGAGTTGGGGCTGAGCGGCGCGGTCTCCGGCGTCGCTCCCGCGTCCACCGAGCCGTAGACCTCGTCGGTGGACACGTGCACGAACGTCCGCAGACCCGAGCGGAGCGCCGCGTCCAGCAGCGTGCCCGTCCCGAGCACGTTGGTGCGCACGAACGCCGAGGCCGCCGCGATCGACCGGTCCACATGGGACTCGGCCGCGAAGTGCACGACCTCGTCGTGCTCGGCGACCAGCCGGCCCGCGAGCCCGGCGTCGCAGATGTCGCCGTGCACGAACCGGAAGCCCGGACGGCCCTCGACGGCGGCCAGGTTGGCGAGGTTCCCCGCGTAGGTGAGCGCGTCCAGCACCGTGACCGACACGTCCCCCGGGCCGTCGGGACCGAGGAGGCGACGGACGTAGTGCGACCCGATGAACCCGGCGCCGCCGGTGACCAGGATCCTCGTCATGCGATCCGCACCCGGCTGTAGTCGCCGAGGACGAGGCGGTGGGCGGCGCGGGTGCGCGCGGCGGGGGTGACCTCGACGGCGCGGCCCACCAGGGACGCCTCGATGGGCCGCACGCCCTGGATGGTGGACCCGTCGAGCACGATGGAGTACTCGATCTCGCTGTCCTCGACGCGGACGCCGTCGCCGATGGAGGTGAACGGTCCGATATAGGAGTCCACGATCCGGGCGCCGGTGCCGATGATCGCGGGGCCCACGATCCGGGTCCCCTTCACGATCGCGCCGGAGGCGATGCGCACCCGCCCGATGATCTCGGTGTCGCCGTCGACCTCGCCCTCGACGCCGTGCTCCAGCCCCTCCAGGACGGTGCGGTTGGCCTCCAGCATGTCATCGACGTTCCCGGTGTCCTTCCAGTAACCCGTGATGACGGTGGACCGCACGTCCAGGCCGGCGTCCAGCAGCCACTGGACGGCGTCGCTGATCTCCAGCTCGCCCCGCGCGGACGGCGCGATCGCCCGGACGGCGCGGTGGATCGCGGGGCCGAACAGGTACACGCCCACGAGCGCCAGGTCGCTCTTCGGGCGCTGCGGCTTCTCCTCGATGCCGACGATCCGCCCGTCCGGCCCGAGTTCGGCGACGCCGAAGCGGCCCGGGTCGGGCACCTCGGTGAGCAGCAGCCGGGCGTCGGCCGGGCTCGCGCGGAACCCGGCGACGATGTCGGCGATGCCGCCGACGATGAAGTTGTCGCCGAGGAAGAGCAGGAAGTCCTCGTCGCCGAGGAAGTCGCGCGCGATGAGGACCCCGTGCGCCAGGCCGAGCGGCGCCTCCTGCCGCAGGTAGGTGACGCGCAGGCCGAAGCGCGAGCCGTCGCCGACCGCCCGCCGGATCTCGGCTTCCGTCTCGCCGACGACGATGCCGACCTCGGTGATCCCGGCTTCGGCGATGGCCTCCAGCCCGTAGAAGAGGACCGGCTTGTTCCCGACGGGCACGAGCTGTTTCGCGGACGTGTGCGTGATGGGGCGCAGCCGTGTTCCGGACCCGCCCGAGAGGACCAGGGCTTTCATGGTGCCCATCGTCGGGTGAGGCGCCGATGCTCCGGCCCCTGACGTCCACCCCGGAACCCCTAGAAGGGCGGGCGCATTCCCCATTTAAACGGTAGGAACAATTGACTGCTCGTCCGGGCCGGTGATTCGCTACCACTGCTCCCGTTCCATCTCCTCGAACCCCTTGGAGGCCCGTCCGATGACCGCGACGACCGGTGGTGCCGTGTATGCCGACCCTGTGGACCTGGACAAGCACGGTGTCTACGGGGCGACCGCGCTGAAGGTGGAGAACGGCGGCTGGAACCGGCCGCGCTACCCGTTCCAGGGGCGCATCACCGCCGACGGCTCCAGCGGATACAAGGCCGAGCCGGGGCGCTACCACCTGTACGTCTCGCACCGCTGCCCCTGGGCGCACCGCACCGCGATCGTCCGGATCCTGAAGGGGCTGCAGGACGTCGTGTCGCTCTCGTATGTCGACGACGAGCGCGACGGGCGGGGCTGGGCGTTCCGGGAGAAGCGCGGCGCCGACCCGGTCAACGGCTTCCGGTTCCTGCGCGAGGCCTACGAGGCGACCGAGCCCGGCTACGAGGGGCACGTGTCGGTACCCGTCCTGTGGGACCGTGAGACGGGCCGGATCGTCAGCAACAACTTCTTCGACATCACCATCGATCTCGGCACCCAGTTCGAGGCGTACGGCGATCCCGACGTCCACCTGTACCCCGAGGAGTTGCGCGGCGACATCGACGAGCTGAACGAGTACATCTACGTCAACTTCAACGACGGCAACTACCGGGTCGCCGGCGCCGCCTCCGACGAGGCCTACGCCGACCTGCGCGGCCGCGTGATCTCCGCCCTGGAGCGGCTGGACGAGCGGCTGTCCACCCGGCGCTTCCTGTTCGGCGACTCGGTCACCGAGTCCGACGTGCGCTTCTGGGTGACGCTGGCGCGGTTCGACCTCACCTACAACCCGTTCGCCAAGATCAGTGAGCGGCGGCTGGTCGACTTCCCCCACCTGTGGCCCTACGCCCGCGACCTCTACACGCTCCCCGCCTTCCGCGACACCACCGACTTCAGCGCCTTCACCCACCTCGGCCCGCCGTTCCTGGACCCGGCCGTGACCCGCATCGACGTCGAACCCCACCGGGCCGACTGGGACGAGCCGCAGGACCGCCACCGCCTCGCCGCATGAGCGTCGCCGGACGGACCCGACACCCCCGACGGGCGAACGGAGGAGCCTCGAGTGCGGGTCATGTTCACCGTGTCCTCACAGGCGACCCACTACTCCGCGATGGTCCCCCTCGGCTGGGCTCTGCAGGCGGCGGGTCACGAGGTGCGGGTCCTGTGCACGCCTGACCAGACGGCGGCGGTCGGCCGGACGGGCCTGCTCCCGGTGCCCGTGCTCGACGGCATGAAGGTCATCACGAGGCTCCGGTTGCAGGCCTACAGGGAGGCCGTCGAAGGGAAGCGGCCCTACCCGTGGCCGCCCCCGCACCCCCTCACCGGGGAACCCCTGAGGGATCTCGCCGACTTCGACGCCGCCGGCTTCCGGGACGATGTCGCCCCCGTTCTGGCGGAGCGGGCCGCGCGCGGCTTCGACGCGGCCGTCGCGTTCGCCCGCGCATGGCGGCCCGACCTGGTCCTGCACGACCCGGGCAGCCTGGAGGGGCTGGTGGCGGCCCGCGTCACGGGCGTGCCGGCGGCGCTGTGCCTGTGGGGCCCGGTCGGCACCCGCGAACCCGACCACATGCGCATCATCCCGACCGACCACAGCGGGTCGTTCGTGCGCCACGGCCTGGCCGCGTTCGCCCCGGAGATGATCGAGCGCGTCCTGGACCCCTGCCCGCCGTCGCTGGCGCCCCCGACCACGGCCGAGCGCGTGCGCTTCGGCTACGTCCCCTTCAACGGGACCGCGCCGGTCCCGCGCTGGGCGATCGAACCGCCCGCGCCCGGCCGCCCGCGCGTCTGCGTGACGTGGTCGACGGCGCTGACCGCGACCGCGGGACCCGGCTCCTACCTGCTCCCGGACATCCTCCGGGCGGTGGACGGCCTGGGCTGCGAGGTGATCGTCCTGGCCACCGCTGCGGACGCGGCCGCCCTCGGCCCCGTGCCGGACGGCGTCCGCGTCGCCGAGAACGCGCCTTTGCGGGCCGTCCTGCCGGGTGCTTCCGCCGTGATCCATCACGGCGGAAGCGGGAGCGCCATGACCGCGCTGTGGGCGGGCGTCCCGCAGCTGACCACCACGTTCGCCTCCGAGCAGGCGGCCACCGGCAGCCGGGTCGCCGCCGCCGGCGCGGGCCGCCACCTGCCCGGTCACGAGGCCGGCCCCGACGCGCTGCGGGCGGCCCTGCACGACCTTCTCACCGACACCGCGTACCGCGACGCCGCCGCCGGACTGCGCAAGGAGATGCTGGCCCAGCCGACCCCGGCCCAGCTCGTCGGCACTCTGGAGAACATCGCGGCACGGGGAGCCGGTGACGGGGCCGGCGGCGACCGAGCGGCCGAGGCCGCGCCCGGTGCGCGTCAGGCGCGCACGGGTGGGGCGCCGCCGCCGGGGACCGTGCTGAGCAGGCGGTCCCATTCGGGATAGGCCGCCAGCTTCCTCCGGTGCATCGCGAAGATCTTGTCGTTGAGGCCGGGATCGGCGCCGTCCGACAGCCGGACCTGGGTGAGCCGCGACAGGTACGGCAGGATCTCGAAGTCGCCTTCGAGATGCACCGGGTCGTACATGTAGCGGTCGAGCGCGTCGAGGTCTTCCAGCGCGACGCAGTATCCGTGCGTATAGCCCTCCGCGGGGTCGCCCAGGTCCGCTCCGACGAACGAGAACGAGGTCGACTCCACCTGGGAGGTGCGCCTCATCGCGGCCAGCACGGACTCCTTCCGCTCGGGCGTGGTCCCCGCCTGGAAACTGAAACGCAGCATGAGCACGATCACTTCGGCCGTCCCTTCGCTGATGTGATCACGACGGTAGGCCGATCGCACGAGACGACCAATGCGCCATGGTCTCGTTCTCATACGTCATCGTCTTTCCAGCTAGCCTCACCGTGTGGACGTGCTGAGCGACGTGATCGCCGTCATGCGCACCGGGGACCCCCGTTCCGCCCGCGTGGAACGGCATGCGCCCTGGGGGCAGCGGTTCCGGATCCCGCCCGGGACCGCCGGCTTCGAAGTCGTGCTCGCCGGGTCCTACCGGTTGATCCCGCCGGACGGCGACCCGGTGGCGCTCGGCGCCGGGGACGTGCTGTTCCTTCCGCGCGGAGGCGAGTACGGCCTGACCGACGCCCCCACCGCGCGATTCGTCGATCTCCCTTCCCCGTCGCAGGACCATCAGGCGCCCACCGGTCACGACGCTTCCGCCCGGCCGAGCGCGGTGGTGTTGTGCGGCGCCTACCAGCTCGACGCGGACCGCGGGCACCCCCTGCTGGAGGAACTGCCGGGCATCGTCCACATCCCCGCCGGCGTCGGCCGTCATTCCCGGTTGCGCGCCGCGGTCGACCTGCTCGGCGCCGAACTGCAGGAGCCCCGCCAGGGCGCCGCCGCGGTGGTGCCTTCGCTTCTGGACACACTGCTCGTCTACGTCCTGCGCACCTGGCTCGAGGAGCAGCCGGCATGCGGCGGGACGACCGGATGGGCCGCGGCCCTCGCCGACCCCTCGGTGAGCGCGGCGCTCGACGCGATCCATGACGACCCTGCCCAGCCCTGGACCGTCGCGGAACTGGCCGCCCGCGCGGGCCTGTCACGGGCGGCGTTCGCCCGGCGTTTCACCTCGCTCGTCGGCCGGCCACCGCTGGCGTACGTGACCTGGTGGCGCCTGACCGTGGCGGCCCGGATGCTCCGCGATTCCGATTCACCGCTCAGCGTGGTGGCCGAACGCGTCGGCTACGGCTCCGAATACGCCTTCGCGAACGCCTTCAAACGCGCGTTCACCGTCCCGCCGGGCCAGTACCGCCGCAAGCCCGCACTTCACGCTTCGCCATCACCCCGCTGACCGCCCAGAGCCCGCTGTCGCGGCCGAAGGACTTCAGTCGGTTCTCTGCAGGCTCGTCGCGGGGCGGGGGAGCAGCTCGCGGACGGTCACCCATACAGCGCCTGACCTCCCAGGGAACCGGGCCGTCACCACGTTCACCCGCGACCATCACTGCGACATCTGGGCCGGGGCCACCGGCTGAGAGCGCTGCGGCCTCACGGGAGAGGCACGACGATGCCTCCGGCGTGACGGCCGTTCTCGGCCTCGTCCAGCATGAGGGAGGCGAGCGAAGCGCGGGAGATCCTGGGCGGCAGCAAAGGGCGTCGCAGGTCGGCGAGCGGCACGATGTGGCGGGCGGGGCTGATGGGCCCGCCCTTCAGGTCCGGCGCATGGAAGACCGCGGCGCCCGCCTGCAGGGCGATCCGGTCGGCCTCCGCCTTCTCGGCGAGTTCCTTGCCCACCGCCAGACGCATGATCGCCTGGTAGATCCGCCCGCCCGCATTGGTCGACACGCCCGAGCCCAGGGCACCCAGCCATACGGTGCGGACCTGCGCGCCGGCCAGGACCTTCGCTCCGGCGACCAGGGCGCCCGGCCCGTCGCCCTTGCCGATGCCGATCGCCGAGACGACGGCGTCGACGTCGCCCAGGTCCGGGAAGCCCTCCGGCTGGAAGACGTCCGCGTGCCGGACCTCGATCCGCCCCGCCTTCGCGGACGCGGGGACCTCGTAGCGGTCCGGAGCGCGGACGAGGGCCACCACCTGCCCGCCCCGCTCGATCGCCTGGTCCACGAGGAGGCGGCCGACCTTGCCGGACGCGCCGAGTACAGCGATGCGCATGATGGACGAGCTCCTTAACTGAACAGGTGTTGGTTACCTAAGTGAACAACTGTTGGTCAACGGTTGTCAACCGGGCGGCCGGGTAAGGTGAGCAGGCGTTGCCGATCGTTCGCGCCGGTCAGGGGAGGACAGGGTGTCCGAGGAGCGGGCCGCCACCCGCAGGCGCAATCCGCGGGGTCAGGGCCAGGTCCTTCGCGCCCAGCTCGTGGAGGCCGCCGCGAGGCTCCTGGCCGCGTCCGACCACCCCGAGACGCTGACGCTGCGGCAGGTCGCGCGCGAGGTCGGGGTGGCGCCGGCCAGCATCTACGGTCATTTCCCGGACCTCGGCGCGCTGATCCAGCATGTGCTGCGGCTGCGCTACGACGAGCTGGCCCTGCTGATGAGCGAGGCCGCCCGAACGGCCCCGGACCCGCTGGCCGACCTCGTGGCCCGGTGCGGGGCCTATGTGCACTGGGGAGTCGAGCAGCCCGGTCACTACCGGACGCTCTTCGGCAGCCGCATGCCCGCCGACCTGCTCCCCGGATCGGCCCACAGTGCCGGCGCCGACCTGCTCGACTCCGTCGTCGCGTCCCTGGCGGCCGTCACCGGTACGGACCGGACCCGGACGGCGGAGGAGCAATGGCAGGCCGGCCTGATGCTCTGGACCGCCATGCACGGTCTGATCACCCTCTACAACGACCACGGGAACATCCCCTGGCCGCCGCTGGACGGCCTGCTCGCCGACCTGATCGGCCTGCACACCGCGCGCCCGGCGGCCGAGATCGCGGCCCTCCTGGCCCAGAACGCCGAGCGCCGGTGAACCCGACCGGGACCACGCCCGAGGGTGCGAGCGCGGTGGGAGGGGCGGCAGGTCCGGCACGGCGGTGCCGCAGCGTCGCCTAGAGGGCCGACCGGTCGCGTCGCGCGCGACGCTGCGCGCCGACCTCGGCGTACCACTCCAGCAGTTCGGGATGATCGACGCTCGTCGGATCGACGACGTCGGCCACCGGGTGGCCCAGGAGAATCCGCTTCACCGGGACCTCGAGCTTCTTGCCGGTGCGCGTGTGCGGGACGCCCGGCGCGGCGATGATGTCGTCCGGCACGTGGCGCCGTGACGCCCGCGCGGCGATCTCGTCGCCGATGGCCGCGCGGAGCGGGTCGTCGAGTTCGACGCCGTCGGCGAGCGTCACGAACAGCGGCATCCAGTAGCCGCCGTCGTCCTGTTCGAGGCCGACGACCAGACCTTCGGTGACCTGCGGGATGGACTCCGCGGCGGCGTAGATGTCGCTGCTTCCGATCCGGACGCCCCGGCGGTTGAGGGTGGCGTCGGAGCGGCCGTGGATGATGACCGAGCCGCGGTCGGTGATGGTGATCCAGTCCCCGTGCCGCCACACACCGGGATAGGTGTCGAAGTAGGCGGAGCGGTAACGGCCGCCGTCCGGGTCGTTCCAGAATGAGACCGGCATCGACGGCATGGGCTTGGTCACGACGAGCTCGCCGACCTCGTCGCGCACCGGCCGGCCCTCGCCGTCGAAGGCGGCGAGGGCGACCCCGAGCAGGGGTGCCGAGAGCTCGCCCGCCCAGATCGGCAGGTTCGGCGCGCCGCCGACGAACGCCGTCACCACGTCGGTCCCTCCGCTGCTGGAAACGATCCGCACGCCGTCGGGCAGTTGCGCGTTCAGCCACCGGAAGCCGTCGGCGGGGAACGCCGAGCCGGTGATGCCCACGGTGCGCAGGGCCGAGAGGTCGTGCCGGGAGAGGTCGACGCCGGCCTTCCGGCAGGCGCCGACGTAGGCGGGGCTCGTGCCGAGGAGCGTGACCCGCAGCCGCGCGGCGTGCGCCCACAGCGCGTCCGGGTCGGGGAACCCCGGGCTCCCGTCGAGGCAGACGATCGTCGTGCCGACGAGCAGGCTGGAGACCAGCGCGTTCCACATCATCCAGCTGGGCGTGGTGTACCAGAGCATCCGGTCACCCTCGCGCAGGTCGAAGTGGAGCCCGTTGCACTTCAGCTGCTCCAGCAGGACGCCGCCGTGACCGTGGACGATGCCCTTGGGGCGCCCGGTCGTGCCGGAGGAGAACAGCACCCAGAGCGGGTGGTCGAAGGGCACGGGGACCGGCTCCAGCGGGACCGACGCGTCGGCGGTCAGGTCGTCCCAGCCGATCGCGCCGGGCACGGCCTCGGGATCCCCGACGATCACCACCGCCGCCAGGCCGGGCAGCGACCGGGCGAGCCGCCGGACGGCGTCGCCGCTGTCGACGTCCTTGCCCCCGTACCGGTAGCCGGTGCCCGCGATGAGCACCCGGGGTTCGAGCTGGCCGAGCCGGCTCTGGGCCGCCGCGGGCGCGTAGTCGAGCCCGCAGACCGCCCAGATCGCGCCGATGCCGGCCGTCGCGAGGAAGGCCACGACCGCCTCCGGCCCGTTGCTCAGATAGCCCGCCACCCGGTCGCCGCGCTTCACGCCCAGCCGCCGCAGGCCCTCGGCCGCCGCCGCCACCCGAGTCGCGAGCGCGGACCAGGTCAGGCCGACCTCGCCGCCGTCCTCGGTCGCGGCGACCAGCGCCACGCCGTTCGGATCGCGGTCCTTGAAGACCTGGTCGACGAGGTTGAGCTCGGTGCCCGGGAACCAGCGCGCGCCCGGCATGGCCTCGTCGGTGAGCACCTCGGAGCCGTCCGGTCTCGCGGGCAGTCCGAAGAAGTCCCAGACCGCCGACCAGAAGCCGCGCAGGTCGTCGGTCGACCACTCCCACAGCGTCCGGTAGTCCGCGGTGAGGCGGTGACCCGTGCGCGCCGAGGCGAAGCGCGCGAAGTCGGCCAGCCGGCTCTTCTCCAGGTCGTCCGGCGCGGGCGTCCAGGCCGGCGCCGGGGTCGGGGTGCCGTTCACGCTTCGACCTCGGTTCCTTCGCTGATCCCGCGGGTCAGGATCTCGGTGGTGCAGGCGATGTGCCGGTGCAGCAGTTCGGGGCCGAGCTCCGCGTCGCGCGCGAGTGCGGCATCGGCCAGCGCGCGGTGCTCGCCCGCGAGGTCGCGCTTGACGTCGGCGCCCAGGGGAGCGGCCCAGTGCCGGTAGAGCTCGGCTTCCGCCCGCAGCATCTGCGTCACCTCGCGCAGCCGGCGGCTGCCGCAGCCGGCGAGCAGGGCGGCGTGGAAGTCCTCGTGCGCCTCGTACCACGAGTCGTCGCGGACCTTCGACGCCCCGGCGGCCTGCTCGCGCAGCGCCAGCAGGTGATGGGTCGCGACGACGCCCGACTCCCAGTGCTCGTCGCCTTCGAGTATCGCCTTGCGGAAGGTCAGCGGTTCCAGCTCGACCCGCGCGGCGGTGAGGTCCGTGAGCTGCTCGATCGAGAGCTCGGCCACGGTGTAGCCCTGGTGCGCCTGGACGCTCACGAGCCGGTCCGCGGCGAGGCGCACGAGGGCCTCGCGGGCGACGCCCACGCTGGTCTCGTAGGCGGCGCACAGGTCGGGGAACTTGAGGCGCTGACCCGGCTTCAGGCGCGCGGCGAAGATGTCGGCGCGGATGCGCTCGTAGACCTCGGCCGTTCTCGTCTGCCGTGGCTTGCTTGGCCTGATCATGACACCACCCTAGAAGGTTCGGATGTTCCGTACAACTTTCGAATCTTTCTTGACATACGAATATTCGGTGGATCATCTTGTGGTGTACGCCACTCCTGTCGACCACAAGGAGCGTTCATGCGCATCGCCCATGTCCGAGAGCGCGCCGTCCTCGTCACCGGGGACGCGCTCGGCATCGACATCGCGCAGGCCAGCGGGGGACGGTTCGGTCCGTCGATCAGCGGCCTCTACGCGAACTGGCCGGAGTTCTCGGCCTGGGCGGCCGGTGCGCCGCAGGGCCCGCAGGTCCGTTTCGCCGCCACCGATCTCGGCCCGCCGTCACCCGCCCCCAGGCAGGTCTTCGCCATCGGTCTCAACTACGGCGACCACGCCGCCGAGGCCGGTCTGGCGGCGCCCGAGGAGCCGGCGGTCTTCACCAAGTTCGTCTCGTCCTTCACCGGTCCCGTCACCGAGGTCGCCCTGCCCGCCGCGACCGTCGACTGGGAGGTCGAGCTGGTGGTCGTGATGGGGCGTGCGGCGACCCGCGTCCGCGCCGCCGACGCCTGGCGGCACGTCGCCGGGCTCACCGTCGGCCAGGACCTCTCCGAGCGCCGCCTGCAGCACGCCGCGACGCCCGCCCAGTTCAGCCTCGCCAAGTCGTACCCGGGCTTCAGCCCGACCGGCCCCTTCCTGGTCACCCCGGACGAGGTCGCCGACCCGCGGGAACTCCGGCTCGGCTGCACCCTCAACGGCGAGGAGGTCCAGAAGGGCCGCACGTCGCAGCTCCTCTTCGGCGTCGAGGCCCTGGTGGAGCGGCTCTCCGCGGTGACGACCCTCTACCCGGGCGACGTGGTCTTCACCGGCACGCCCTCCGGGGTCGGCGCCGCCCGCACCCCGCCGCGCTTCCTGTCGCCGGGCGACGAGCTCGTCTCCTACGTCGAGGGAATCGGCGAGCTGCACCAGCGCTTCGTCGCCGGCGCGAGCAAGGAGAAGTCCTGATGGCACTGCATCGTCTCGGCTCGGTCACCATCGGCGTTCCCGACGTCGGCGCCGTGGCCGCCTACTACGAGGAGTTCGGGCTCACCCGGGAAGGGGACGGCTGGCTCTCGACCACCGACGGCGGCCGCCAGCTCCGGCTGGTCCCGGCGCCGACCCGGCGGCTGGCGGGGCTGTCGATCGGCGCCGACGATCCCGACGACGTCCGCTCGGTCGAGTCCAGGCTCCGCGCGCTGGGCCTCGCCGTGGAGGTCACGGACTCCCGCGTCGCCGCGATCGAGCCGGTCACCGGCGTGCGCGTCGAGGTCGCCGTGTCGCCGCGCGTCGCTCAGCCCGAGGTCGCGGCGACGCCCTACAACGGACCGGGCCGCGCCGACCGCGGCACGGGCCGCGCGCCCGGGATCCTCCGTGAGGGCCGGGTGCGCCCGCGCAGGCTCGGCCACGTCGTCATGGGATCGGTCGACCAGGAGGCCGGCCGGCGGTTCTTCACCGAGGGCATCGGCCTGAAGATCAGCGACGAGGTGCCCGGCGTGGCCTCCTTCATGCGCTGCTCGACCGATCACCACAACGTGCTGGTGTCGGGCGCGCCGGTCAACTTCGTCCACCACACCTCCTGGCAGGTCGACGATGTCGACGAGATCGGCCGCGGGGCGACGGCGATGCTCGCCGGGCATCCGGAGCGGCACGTGTGGGGTCTCGGCCGGCACCACGTCGGCTCCAACTTCTTCTGGTACCTCAAGGACCCCGCCGGCAATTTCGCCGAGTACTACTCCGACATGGACTGCGTCGTCGACGACGCCCTCTGGAAGCCGGAGGTATGGGACGGGGCGAAGAGCCTCTTCAGCTGGGGGCCGCCGCCTCCGCCGTCCTTCGTGGAGCCGGACGACCTCGCCGCCCTGATGGCCGGCGCCCACTCGCCCCGCTGACCCGGTTCGCCCAGATCAGGAGACCCTCCGTGTTCGTACCAGCAACGCGCCCCGACTCCTACGACGTCGTCGTCGTGGGAGCGGGCCCGGTCGGCCTGGCCGCCGCCCGCCTCCTCGCCCTGCGCGGCGTCACCGTCGCGGTGGTCGACCCGCAGCGCATCGTGTGCCAGCACCCGCGTGCCACCCACCTGGACGACGAGACCATGCGGACCTTGCAGACGCTCGGTGCCGCCGACTTCGAGAAGGACTACCTGCGCCAGAGCGGCTGGATCCTCGAGGACGCCGACGGTGTCCCCTTCCTCGAGTTCTCCCACCCGGACGCCGAGTCCGACCAGGGCTGGGCGACGGACTACCAGTCGCATCAGCCCGACATCGAGTCCCGCCTCCGCGGACTGCTCGCCGGAGGCGAGGGCGCGGCGCTGTGGCTCGGCTGGGAGGCGACCGGCGTCGACCAGGACGACCACCAGGTGACACTGCGGCTCCAGGAGCGGGACACGGGCCGTGTCCAGGAGATCCGCGGTTCCTACGCCGTCGGGGCGGACGGCGCGGGCTCGTTCGTGCAGCACGCCATGGGGATGGAGGTCGAGGACCTGCACGGCACGCAGACGTCGCTCATCATCGACGTCCACCCGTTCGAGCACCCAGACGGCCTGCCGAGGACGACGGGCTTCATCCGGTGCGCGAAGGACCTGCCCGTCACCTACTGCCCGCTCTTCCCGCCGCTGCTGCGGTTCGAGTTCATGCTCGGCGATCATCACGACGTCCATGAGATGGAGCGGCCCGACTCGGTCTACGAGCTGCTCTCGCCCTGGCTCGCGCCGGGAAGCTACCGGATCACTCGTACCGACGCCTATCAGTGGCACGCCCATCTGGTGCACGGATGGCGGAACGGGCGCGTGCTCGTGGCCGGCGACGCCGCCCACACGATGCCGCCCATGCTCGGCCAGGGCCTGTGCTCGGGTCTGCGCGACGCGATGAACCTGGCGTGGAAGCTCGCGATGGTGGTGCGCGGCCAGGCGTCCGAGTCCCTGCTGGACACCTACGAGAGCGAGCGCGCGCCGCACGTGACCCCCTACATCGTGGAGTCCGCGCGCCAGGCGAACATGATCGAGGACTTCGGCCACGGCCACGTACCGCCGCCGGCGGGTGCGCCCCAGGTGCTGGAGCGCCATCGGCCGCTGCTCGGCCCGGGTCTGGTCGACGAGCCGGCGGGGGCCATCGGGCAGCTCGCACCGCAGCCCCGCGACGGCGACGGGGCCCGCCTCGACGACGTCACGGGCTACCGCTTCGCGGTCGTCGGCGCGGACGGCGTGATCGCCGGTGTCGACGACGCCACGCGGGCCCTGTGGCGGCGCCTGGACGCGGTCGTGCTGCCGGGCGGCGGACACGACTACGCCGCCTGGCTGGCGTCGCACGGCGCTGCCGTCGCGCTGGTCCGTCCTGACCGCTATGTCCATGCCCTGGCGGCCGGCACCTCCGATCTGGAGGAGGCCACCCGCGCGCTGGCCGGCCGGGTGCTGCGTGCCGGGGTCACGGCATGAGCCTCCTGCGGGAGTACGCCGCCGGTATGCGGTGGGGCGAAGGCCCGCGCTGGCACGAGGGCGCTCTCTGGCTCTCCGACACCCAAGGGTCGCGGCTGTGGACCGACGCGAGCGGCTCCTGGACGCCCACGGACACCTCCCCTGTGTCGAACGGGCTGTGGTTCCTGCCCGACGGCCGCCTCGTCGGCGCGCTCATGTCCGCGCACCGGCTCGGCGTATGGACCGGTTCGGGCTGGTCGCCCTACGCCGACCTCGGACATCTCGGCGTAGGGCCGCTGGGCGATGTCGTGGGCGACGACGCCGGCAATCTGTACGTGGACGACGTCGGCTTCGACGCGGCCAGGGGAGAGGCGCCGCGTCCGGGGCGGATCATCCTCGTCCGGCCGGACGGCACGGCTTCGGTGGCCGCGGAGCAGGTCGAGTTCCCCAACGGCATGGCGCTGGTCGACGGCGGCCGGACCCTCGTGGTCGCCGAGACGCTGCGGCAGCGGCTCGTCGCGTTCACCGTCGGGGAGGACGGCCTGCTCGGCGCTCCGCGGCCGTACGCCGACATCGCGGCCCTGGCGGGGCCGGACGCCCGCCCGGACGGCATCTGGCCCGCCGCCGGCGGTGGTGTCTGGGCGGCGACCACCTCGGGGTGCCGCGTGGTCCGCGTCCGGGACGGCGAACTGGTGGAGTCCATCGACACCTCGCCGGAACTGCCCATCGCCTGCTGCCTCGACGGCGGCGGCGACCTGCTGGTCACGCTCGCCGACACCGGCGGGCGCCCGCTCATGGAGGCGATCGCCGCCCAGAAGGTGCGCACCCGCGTCGTGCTCGCCCCGCTCCGAGCAGCTCCCCGGCCGCACGTCCACCGGATCGAGGAACAGGAAGAACCCGCATGAACACGTCCTTCGCCGGGCAGCGCCGGCCGGTCCGGAGCCTCGCGGCCGGGCTGGCCCTGGCGGCCGGGCTCGCACTCAGCGCCTGTGGCGCCTCCGGGGCGTCATCGGACGCCTCGGGCAGCGCCTCCTCCGGCGCGGCCAAGGCCGCCAAGGCGCATCTGGAGAAGCTGTCGCGGCCCGTCCCGGGAGCGCCGGACCTCGGCGATCCCGTCGACACGTCCAAGGTCGCCGGCAAGACCGTCTTCTACGTGCCGATCGCGCTCAAGGCCGGCCACTTCCCCTTCGTCCAGAAGAACCTCGAGGAGGCGTTGGCCAAGGTCGGCGCCCGCCTCCACACCTGCGACGGCCAGGGCAACCCGAGCGGGTTCGGCGCCTGCCTGGGCCAGGCGGTGCAGCAGAGGCCGGCGGCCGTCATCACCGACTACATCCCCTACGAGCTGGCATCGACGGCTTACGAGAAGCTTCGCTCGGCCGGCATCCCCGTCCTCATCGCCGGCGCCGAGCAGCCGCGGGGAGTCGCGACGTCCAAGGCGTTCGCGTTCGGCGACCCCGAGCCCTACGGCTTCGACGCGGTGGAGGGCGAGGCGGACGCCGTGATCGCCGATTCCGACGGGAAGGCGCACGTCCTCTTCCTCCAGCTGAACGCCTCGACCGCGATCCAGGCCCAAGGGCGGCACGCCCTCGACTACTTCAAGACGGCCTGCCCGCGCTGCGTCGTCACGGTGAAGGGCGTCAACCTCGGCATCATGAGCACCATCCCGTCGCTTGTGAGCAGCGCCCTGGTCCGCGATCCCGGCATCGGCTACGTGGTCCCCCAGACCGACACCTACCTCGCGGCGGCCGTCTCCGGCATCCAGGCCGCCGGCAAGACCCGTTCGGTCAAGGTCTCCAGCAGCGGAGACGTACTGGCTTCGGTGCAGCAGGTGAAATCGAACCCGCGGCTGCTCGCGATGGCCGGCACCAACCCGCCGTACCTGGCCTGGACGATGGCCGACTCGGTGTTCCGCATGCTGGCCGGGCAGGCGCCGCCCAAGGCGTACCCGGTCCTCAACCGCGTGTTCACCAAGCAGAACGTCGACGGCCTCGACCTGACCGCAGCCGCCGAGGCCGGCGGCCAGTGGTTCGGCTCCACCGGCTACAAGCAGGCGTTCGCCGGCCTGTGGAGCGCGAAATGACGCCGGCGGCCCCGCCGCTCGAACTGCGTTCGCTCAGCAAGTCCTTCGGCACCGTCAGAGCCCTGCACCAGGTCGACCTCACGGTACGGCGAGGCGAGATCCACGGCGTCGTCGGCCAGAACGGCTCCGGCAAGTCGACGCTGGTGAAGATCCTCGCCGGTCTCCACACCCCCGACCGCGGCAGCCGGATCGCCGTGGCGGGCAGGCGGCTCGGCTCGCCGACGCGGCTGCGCGACCTGCGCGAGGCCGGGATCACGATCGTGCACCAGGACCTCGGCCTGGTTCCGGGCAAGTCGGTGGCCGAGAACATCGCGGTGGGCGGCTTCCACACCCGCGGCTGGGCCCGGCCGATCGACTGGCGGCGCGAGGAGCGCATCGCGGCCGAGATCCTGGAGCGGCTCGAAGCCCGTTCCATCGCACCGTCCGCGATGGTGGGCGGCCTCGGGCCGGCCGACCGCTCGATCGTGGCGATCGCGCGGGCCCTGCGCGACCAGCGCGAGGGCAGCGGCGTGATCGTCCTGGACGAGGCCACCAGGGCGCTGCCCAAGGACGCGCTGGAGGACTTCTACCGCACGCTGCGCGGCGTGGCCGCCGCCGGAGGGTCGGCGCTGCTGATCTCCCACAACCTCGAGGAGGTGATGCTGCTCACCGACCGGGTCACGGTGCTGCGCGACGGCGCCGTGGTGGACGGCACCGTGGAGACCGCGTCCACCACCGAGCGCGAGCTCGCCCGCCGGATGCTGGGCCGCGACATCGAGCGGCGGGTGCACGCCCGCACCGCGATCGCGGACGGACCGCCGCCCGTGCGGATCAGCGGAGTGACCGGCACGGTGGTGCGCGACCTCGACCTCGACGTCCGCCCCGGCGAGGTGCTCGGGGTGACGGGCGTCGCGGGATCCGGCTGGGACGAGCTGCCCTACCTGATCACCGGTGCCCGCGGCCGCGCCGCCGGGACCGTCCGGCTGGGGGAGCGGCGGCTGGACCTGCGCGGCGCGACGAGCAGGCGCTGCATCGACGCCGGAATCGCGTTCATTCCCGAACACCGGATCGATGACGGGCTGGCGCTCGGACTCTCGGTGACCGAGAACATCACGCTGCCCAGGGTGCGCCGGAAAGGCCGCCCGTGGTGGACCGGCCTCGCCTGGCAGCGGAGCGAAGCCGACCAGGTCATCGAGCGGCTGGGGGTGCGCCCCCCGGACCGTGCCCGGCCGGTCGGGCAGCTCAGCGGCGGCAACCAGCAGAAGGTCATGCTCGGCAAGTGGCTCACCGGCCGGCCGCGCCTGCTGGTGCTGCACGAGCCGACGCAGGCCGTCGACGTCGGGGCGCGCGAGGACATCCTCCACGCCATCTCCACCACGGCGGGGGACGGGGTCGCCGTCCTCCTCGCCTCCATCCAGCCGGCCGACCTCGCGGCGGTCTGCGACCGGGTCCTGGTGTTCGGCGCCGGCCGCGTCGTCGCCGAACTCCTCCGGCCCGGCGAGGACGCGATCGTCGAGGCCGTCTACGCCGGCCGCCTCGCCACCGCCCCGCCGCCCAGAAAGGCGTGACCATGCCGCAGACCGATGTCCGGGGCCGCGAACCCCGCGCGGAATCCGTCCCGGCCCTCTCCCGCGAGGCCTTCGACTGGCGACGCTTCACCAGCAGGTACGCCATCGTCGGCTTCTGGGCGCTGATGTGCGCCCTGTACGCCGCCCTGATGCCGGGCAAGTTCCTGCAGGCGAGCACCTTCCACAGCGTCTTCGCCTCCCAGCAGGCGCTGGTCTTCCTGGCGCTCGCCGCGATGATGACGTTCGTCGTGGGCGAGCTGGACCTGTCCATCGCCTCCACGATGGGGCTGTCCGCGACCCTCGTGCCGGTGCTGGCCGTGCTGCACCACTGGAGCCTCCCCCTCGCCTGCGCGGCGGCCGTCCTGTGCGCCTCGCTCTCCGGCCTGGTCAACGGCCTGCTGATCGTCAAGGTCGGCGTCCAGGCACTGATCGTGACGCTCGGCAGCTCCACCCTGCTGCTCGGCCTCGCCTCGCTCGCCTCGTCCCAGACCACCGTCTCCGGCCTCTCGGTGAGGTTCAGCGACCTCGCGCTCTACGAGATCCTCGGCCTGCCGGTCAGCTTCTACTACGGCATCGCACTCGCGTTGGCGATCGGGTACGTCCTCACCTTCACACCGCTGGGCCGCCACATGACCTTCGTCGGCGCCAACCGGGAGGTGGCCAGGCTGGCCGGAGTCCCCGTCGACGCGATCCGGATCGGCTCCTTCGTCGCCGGCAGCACCCTCGCCGGCCTCGGCGGCGTCGTGCTGGTCGCCTCGATCGGCGGCTTCGACCCGACGTCGTCCGGGACCTACCTGCTGCCGGCGTTCGCCGCGGTGTTCCTCGGCACGGCGGCGGTCCGTCCGGGCCGGTTCAACCCGATCGGCACGCTCGTGGCCATCTACTTCCTCGCCACCGGCATCCTCGGCCTCCAACTGCTCGGATACAGCGGCTGGATCGAGAACGTCTTCTACGGCACCGCCCTGGTCGTCGCGGTCTCGCTGGCCACCATCGTCCGCCGCCGCACCGCCTCCAACTGACCCTCCACGGAAGGGAGCACCATCAATGACCTACATCGCCCTCGAAGAGGCGTTCGCGATTCCCGAGCTCGCCGCACGGCAGCCCGCCGCCGAGATGCGCATCCGCGTGACGAGCGACTACGCCCAGATGTGCGGCCGCACCCTCGTCGACTTCGAGCGGCACCGGCTGCCCGACATGGACGCCAATGGCATCGACGTCCAGGTGCTGTCGCTGACCGTCCCGGGGATCCAGGCCGACACCGATCCCGCCGCGGCGCGCGACAACGCGCGTTTCGCCAACGACTTCCTCGCGGAGGTGGTCGCCGCACACCCCGCCCGGTTCCAGGGGTTCGCGGCGCTGCCGACCCAGGACCCGGACGCGGCCGTGGCCGAGCTGACCCGCGCGGTCCGCGAGCTGGGATTCCGCGGCGCGCTGGTCAACGACCACACCCACGGCCGCTACCTGGACGACCCTTCCTACGACGAGCTGTGGAGTGCCTTCGAGGAACTCGGGGTGCCGCTCTACCTGCACCCCGGCTCCGTACCGCTGGACGACTGGCGGGTCATGGCCGGCAGGCCGGAGATGTACGGCGCCAGCTGGAGCTGGCAGGCCGAGACCGGTGGCCACGCCATGCGGCTGGTGTACGCCGGAGTCTTCGACCGGCACCCCGAGGCGACGCTGATCCTCGGTCACCTCGGCGAGTTCCTGCCGTTCCAGAAATCGCGGCTCGACAGCCGCTACGCCACGCTGAACGTGGAGGAACCGCTGGAACGCATGCCTTCGGCCTATATCGGGAGCAACATCCTCCTGACGACGAGCGGTGTCCTCGCACCGGAGGCCGTCCAGGCGGCCGTCCTGACCGCCGGCGAGGACGCCGTCATGTTCTCGATCGACTACCCCTTCGAAGAGACGGCCGCCGCGGTCGCCTCCGTGGAGAAGGCCGACCTGCCGGCCGCCGTCAAGGAGAAGATCGCCCACCTGAACGCCCGCCGCGTCCTGGGGCTGGACGGGGGAGCGGCATGATCGACCTCTCCGGGAAGGCGGGACTGGTCACCGGCGCCGGCAGCGGCATCGGCCGCGCCACGGCGATCGCGCTCGCCGGGAACGGCGCCGCGGTCGCCGTGCTCGACATCGACGAGGGCACGGCCGCCGAGACCGCCGAGATGATCGAGAAGGCCGGCGGGCAGGCCGTCGCCTCCACCGTCGACATCGCCGACGAACGCTCCGTGCGGGCGGCCGTCGAACGCACGGTCACGGCCTACGGCCGTCTCGACTACGCCGTCAACAACGCCGGCATGTCGTCCCGCAGGCCGCTCGACCAGATGACCCTGGACGAGTTCGAGCGCGTCGTCCGCGTCAACCTGTCGGGAACGTTCCTGTGCATGAAGTACGAACTGCCCCTGCTCAAAGGCGGCGGTGCGATCGTGAACGTGGCCTCCAACGGCGGCCTCGCCGCGATCCCGAACGCTCCCGCATACGTCGCCGCCAAGCACGGCATCGTCGGGCTCACCAAGGTCGCCGCGGTGGACTACGCGGCCGACGGCATCCGGGTCAACGCCGTCTGCCCGGGCCCGACCCTCACCCCCGGGTTCGAGAGATGGGCGGCCGGGACGGACATCATCGAGCGGCAGGCGGCGGCCACCCCGCTCGGGCGGCTGGCCGCACCGGAGGAGGTGGCGGCCGCGGCGGTCTGGCTCTGCTCGGACGCCGCGACCTACGTCACCGGGATCGCGATGTCGATCGACGGCGGGCGACGTGCCTGAACCCGGAGCCCGCCGCCGGTCAGCCGGCGGACATGCCGCAGTCGACGGCGATCGACTGGCCCGTGATGTGCCGGGACGCGTCCGAGCACAGGAAGGCGAACGTCTCGGCGACGTCCTCCGGGTCGATCAGGACGCCCGACGGGTGCAGCGCCGCCGCCTGCTCCTCGGTGAACATGCCGCCCTGGATCGCCTGGGCGAGCAGCGCGGTGCGGACCACCCCGGGGCAGACCGCGTTGATCCGGATGCCCTGCTTCACATACTCGATGGCGGCGGTGCGGGTCATCGACACGACGCCGCCCTTGGTCGCCGAGTAGTCCGAGATGCCGAGCGGCAGGCCCACCAGCCCGGCCACGGACGCCATGTTGACGATCGTGCCGCCGCCCTGCGCGAGCATCTGCCGGATCTCGTACTTCATGGACAGCCACACGCCCTTGAGGTTCACCGCGACGAGCTTGTCCCACGCCTCCTCGGTGATCTCGTGCAGCGCCGAGCCCTGCTCCTCGATACCCGCGTTGTTGACCGCGCAGTCGAGACGGCCGAAGGAGCGCACGGCGGCGGCGACCGCCGCCTCGACGTCGGCCCCGGAGGTGATGTCGGCCCGGACGAAGACCGCCTCGCCGCCGTCCGCCTCGATCGCGGCGACGGTCTCCTTGCCGCCCTCCTCGTTGACGTCGGCGACCACCACGCGCGCGCCGCGCGCGGCGAACAGGCGCGCCGTCGCGGCACCGATGCCCTGCGCGGCACCGGTGATCAGCGCGGACTTGCCTTCGAGCACTTCACTCATGTCGCTCTCCTTCTCCAGGGGAAGACCGGGCGGCGGATCGCCGCCCGTCCGGTACACGGGGCGGGACGGTCCCGCCGGGCGCGGTCGCTCAGGAGCGGGCCGCGGTCTGGGCCAGGACGTGCTCGACCACGGTGATCAGCACGCGCTTCGCCGACTCCCGGTCGCGCACGTCGCACATCAGCAGCGGCACGCGGTCCTCGAGGTCCAGCGCGATGCGGACGTCCTCGGGGTCCTTGCGCTCGGCGCCGTCGAAGCAGTTCACCGCGACGACGAAGGGGGTGCGGCGGTCCTCGAAGTAGTCGACCGCGGCGAAGCTGTCGGCGAGGCGGCGCACGTCGGCGAGCACCACCGCGCCGAGCGCGCCGAGCGCCAGCTCGTCCCACATGAACCAGAACCGGTGCTGGCCGGGCGTCCCGAACAGGTAGAGCACCAGGTCGTCGGGGAGCGTGATGCGGCCGAAGTCCATCGCCACGGTGGTGCTGATCTTCCCGTCGACGCCGCTGGTGTCGTCGACGCCGACGCTCCGGTCGGTGAGGATCTCCTCGGTGCGCAGCGGCCGGATCTCGCTGATCGAACCGACCATCGTGGTCTTGCCGACCCCGAACCCGCCCGCGACGAGGATCTTCGCGGCGATCGGCCGCCGGCCGCCGGCCGGGGCCGGGTCACGGACGGCGGCGTCAGAGTGCACGTAGTCCATTGAGCAGTTTCCTTAGTACGAGCTCGTCAGGGATGTCGCCGGTGCTGGTCGGCCGCAGCGCCCTGAGCAGGTTCTCGTCGCGCAGGTCGTCGACCAGGACGCGGACGACCCCGACGGGCAGGTCGATCTCGGAGGTCAGGTCGGCGAACGTGATCGGGCGGCGGCACAGGGCCAGCAGGGTGCGGTGCTCGGGGTCCAGCCGCATCCGCCGCGACACCGGGACGCCCGTCGCCTCCAGCACGGAGATCAGGTCGAGGCCGTCCTCGCGGAACCGGGTCCTGCCCCGGGTGACGGTGTAGGGCCGCACGACCGGCCCCGCGTCGTCGTCAAGCCAGCGGTCGCTGCTCACCGGGGTCTCATCTCGTACTCGGACCCGACAGCCGGGCGATCGCCGGGGGCCGCTCGGCGATCCGCTCGGCGAGTTCGGTCATCTCGTAGGCGATCGTGCCGGCGTCCGCGTGCGGCGGGCCGACCAGGGCGAGGCACGCGTGCTCCCCGGCCGGCACCATGAACACCAGGTAGGTGTCCATCTCGATGAAGGTCTGCAGCAGCCGCCCGCCGCCGAACCTGCGGCACGCCCCGCGCGCGAGGCCCTGGACGCCCGCGACCAGCGCGGACAGGTGCTCGGAGTTCTCCCGGCCGAACCGGGTGGAGGACGCCACCAGCAGCCCGTCGTTGGACAGGACGACCGCGCCGCGCACCGGGCCGGCGCGCAGCACCATGTCGTCGAGCAGCCGCTGCACTTCCCGGTCCGTCATCGGCGCCGGCGTCATCGGTTCTCCTCACCCTCGTCGGGCCGGATGGGCCCGGACGTCTCGACCCGTCCGCGCCGCCATCCGCTCTGCATGGACGTCATGACCGAGCGGGCGCGCTCCGGCGAGCGCCCGGTGCCGCGTCCCGGCGGCCGCTGCTGCTCGCCGCTGTCGCGGGGGGACGGGGGCGTGTCGCGCAACTGCGGCGCGAGATTGGCGCGGCGGACGCGGCGCGGCATGCCCGCGTGGGTGCCGCCGATCTGCGAGCCCGGCGCGTCCGGCACCGGTCCGGGAGGCGGCGGGGCGGCGGGCGGGGGAGCGGACGGTCCCTCTCCGGGGCCCGGCTCCTCTCCGCCGAACCGGTGCCGTCCGCCGGAGTCCTGCGCGTGGCCCGGCGGGACGTGCCCGGCGACCGGCAGGGGCCCGGTCCCGGTGACCGAAATGGGGCCGGTACCCGTGACGGGCACGGGGCCGGTTCCGGTGACGGGCAATGGGCCGGTTCCGGTGAACCCGCCGGTCCCTGCGGCGGGCTGCGCCGGGTAGGCGCCCGGGTCCTGCGGCCCGGGGTGGGCGGCCGCCATGGCCGGGGCGTTCGCGTGGGCGGGGTCCGCGCCGGGCGCGTCCGCGGCGCGGGCGTCCTCGGAAGCGTCCCGGCCGATCCTGTCCGCGGGGACCACGAGCGAGTGCGGCAGCAGCACGATCGTCTTGATGCCGCCGTAGGCGTTCGGCTCCAGCACCACCCTGATCCCGTGCCGGTACGCCAGGCTGGTGACCACGAACAGCCCGAGCTGGTCGCCGTCGGCCAGGTCGAACTCCGGCTCGCGGGACAGCCGCCGGTTGATGGCCGCGAGCTTCTCGGGCGCCATGCCGAGGCCGCGGTCCTGGATCTCCACCACGAAGCCCTGCCCGACGAGCCCGGCGTCCACCTCGACCGGCGTGTTCGGCGGCGAGAAGGCGGCGGCGTTCTCGATCAGCTCGGCCATCAGGTGGATGACGTCGGCGACCGCGGCGCCGACGATCCCCTCCTGCGCCGAGGTCACCACGTCCACGCGGGAGTAGTCCTCGATCTCGCCGACGGCGCCGCGCAGCACGTCCACGATGCCGACGGGGTGGCGCCAGCCGCGGCCGGGCGCGGCGCCGGACAGGATGACCAGGCCCTCGGCCTGCCGCCGCATGCGGGTGGTCAGGTGGTCGATGGCGAACAGGTCGGCGAGCGCCTCCGGGTCGGACGCCTTGCGCTCCAGCGTGTCGAGCATGGCCAGCTGGCGGTGCAGCAGCGACTGGTTGCGCCGGGCCATGTTCTGGAACACCTGGTTGACCGCCTTGCGCAGGTCGGCCTGGCCGACGGCGGCCGCGACCGCGGTGCGCTGGACGCTGGAGAACGCGTCGGCGACGTTGGCCACCTCGGCCGTCTTGCCGACCTCGAGCGGCGGCGCCTCGACCGCCACGTCCACCTCGTCCCCGCGGCTGAGCCTGCCGACCAGGCCCGGCAGCCGCTCCTCCGCCAGCGTCCGCGCGGCGCTCTGCAGGCCGAGCAGGTCGCGGCCGATGCGGCGGGCGAACCGGATCACGAGGAACAGCGTCAGCAGGACCGCGACCAGCCCGAGGCCCCCGACGAGGCCGAGCCTCCACAGCGTCCGGTCCGAGGTCTTCTTGGCGTCGCCGGCCAGCACGGTCCGGGACTTCAGCAGCGCGCCGTCCAGCGCGCCGATGAACCCCTTCGACTCCTGCTCCCAGGTGGCGGGCGGGATCGTCAGCCGGCCCTTGGGACCGGCCGCGAGGATGCGGTCCTCCACCGAGGTGAAGGCGGTGGCCGGCGGGGAGGCCAGCGCCTGCCGGAAGGGGGCGCCGTTGGCGGGCGTGAAGTCCGACAGGCTCGTCGTCTCCAGGTAGCGCCGCTCGTACACCAGCTGGTTGATCGCGGCGTACTCGGCGGGGGTCATCTTGCCGCCGCCGACGAGGACGCCGCCGACGAGCGTCGCCTCCCGGCCGCTCAGCTCGATCGCCCGCGACATGCCGGTCAGGTGGTACGCCTGCTGGTAGCCGTTGTCGGCGACCAGCAGGTAGATGAACCGGAAGTGGGAGTCGATGATGTCGTTGTAGGCGTTGAACGCGTCGAGCTTGGTCAGCGCGCCGGAGTCGACCTCGCCGCGGACCTTCGCGATCGTGTTGAGCTTGCCGATCAGCACCGACAGCCGCTGCTTCATCGGCCCGGTCAGGGTGCCGCGGAACCTGCCGGAGTCCGCGGCCTTGTTCATCTGGACGATCGTCCCGTCGACCTTCTTGCGGACGGCGTCCAGCGACGTGCGCGGCAGCCGGCCGCGGCCGGCCAGCCACACCACCGACTCCTGGCGCTCCTGGGCGACGGTCACCAGCATCGGCTGCACGGCGTCGCCGTAGACCTCGTTGGCGGTGTCGATGTTGCGCTGGTGGAGTGCTTCGGACGCGGTGCTCTGCGCCGCGAAGACCCACAGCGTGATCAGCGAGACGACCGGGACGACGAGCATGCCGTACAGCGACAACCGGAACGAGCGCCGGCGCGCGGCCCTCACTGGCCGCAACGGAGGTGAGCGGGGCGGACGCGGCTGTTCAGCTCATTCATGTTCGTTTCTCTCAAGCGTCGGTGACGGTCCGGTCGGGACGAGGTCCGTGACACCATAGCCATCACTTTGATCTTGCGCGGCGTTTTCGGGTCATATTTCACACTCTGGTGGATTTGGCTGAGGGCGGGTGCGCCGGGTGGCACGATGTCACCGCGTCAACCGCCCAGGAGGAGAAGCCACATGACACCGCGCGACGCGTCGACCGACCGGCTGGACTGGCTGATCGACGGGTTCGTCAAACGCGTACCCCAGGTGACCAGGGCCGTCGTGCAGTCCGCGGACGGCCTGCTGATGGGGGCGTCCTCCGGCATCACCCCCGACGACGCCGAACACCTGTCCGCCCTGGCCGCCGGGCTGCAGAGCCTCGCGCGAGGCGCGCGGCTCCAGTTCGGCGCGAACGAGGTCCATCAGACGATCATCGAGATGAGCGACGCCTTCCTCTTCGTCACCGCGGCCGGCGAGGGCGCGTCGCTGACCGTGCTGAGCAGCGCCGACGTCGACCCCGCCCAGATCAGCTACGAGATGACCCTCCTGGTCAACCAGGTCGGCGAGCACCTCTCCTCCAGGCCCCGCCTGAACTGAGTGGGTCATCTCATGCCCGCGGGATTCCCGGTGAGCCTCTGAGTGCGGCGGCAGGGCTTCTGGTAATGCCGTCGAATGGCCTCGGCCGAATTTCATGAGCAGCCGGGTCGGCTTGCGTGGACCTGCCGCACACTTATCGGCGATTTTCGCCAAGGAAATGCTTGTGCGCGTCTTATCCGAGCCGAGGGGAAGACGCGAATCGGGCCGGCATGCCGTGCGGGGGGAGCGCCCCGCGTCGGATTGTCGGACCCGGATGGCAGGCTGGGCGCCTCCTGTGACGGATGCGATGGATGGGAGGGCTCGTTGGCCCGCTGGCATGAGGTCACCGAATCGGCGCCGGAGTTCGCCGCCCAGGTCAGGGACGCTTTCGAGGCGCACAAGCACAAGACCCTGGCGACGCTGCGGAAGGACGGTACGCCGCGGGTCAGCGGCATCGAGGCGTACTTCGTCGGGGACGACCTGTGGTTCGGGTCGATGCCCGGCGCGCTGAAGGCCCGGGACCTGCAGCGCGACCCGCGCTTCGCGCTGCACGGGCCGCCGGTCATCCTGAGCGCCGACGACCCCGCGACGGCGCCGGGCGACGCGAAGGTGACCGGCTGCGCGGTGGAGGTCGCCGACCGCGAGCGGATCGGCGCGATGCTGACCGCGCGAGGGCTGGCCCCGGACTCCTTCAGCGAGTCCCACTTCTTCACGGCGGACATCGCTGAGGTCGTCCTCACCCGGATCGAGGGCCCCGCCATGGTCATGGATCTCTGGCGGCCCGACCAGGGCCTGCGGACCCTCCGCCGCGCCTGAGGCTCCCCTCCCCACCTCTCGACCGGTTCTCCTGGACCCGGTCCGTCGTGAACGCTCCGGCCACCTCCTGTCGGCCTGGCAGTTCGACGCGCTCACGGCCCTCCGTAGACGGCCTTGTAGACGGCGGCGAACCGTCCCGCGTGCAGGAAGCCCCAGCAGGCGGCGATACCGGTGACGGTGGCGGTGGCCGGATCGGCGGTCCGCAGGTCGGCATGGGCGGCGGCACCGGCGTGCACCAGGACGCCCAGCACAGACCGATCACGAGCCGCCGCCGGAAGGCCCACCGACCTCCGGCTCGCGGCCGTGACCCGCCGCGCCTATCCGCCTCGCGTTCCCGCGCGGCTGACGCGGCGGGCCGCCCAGACGGTGCGCTCGGTGCGCACCGCCAGATCGTCCCGGCGCAGGATGCCGTGCGGGCCGCCGGTGTCGAGGAGCCGGTCGAGCGCGGTGAGGTCCTCGGGGGAGAGCGTGTCGGCGACGGCGTCGCGGATCCGCCGCAGGACACTCAGGGCGTAGCGGCCGATCACCTCGCTCCGCGCGCCTGCGATGTCCACGGTGATGGTGCGTTCGCCCTCGACCGTGAAGCCGGCTGCGGCCAGCATCGGGCCCCAGTCGGCGCCGCGGTGGGGCATGTGCTCGGCTTGGAGGCGGTCGGCGGCGGCGTGGGCGCGTTCTTCCAGACCGGGCCTGCCCTCGGGAGCGTTCTCGGGCAGGAAGCGGGGGTGGCCGGCCAGCTCGACGACGGCGAACAGGCCGCCGGGCGCGAGGGCGTCGTGGACGGCGCGCAGCGCGTGGTCGGGGTTCGCCATGTGGTGCATCGAGGCCGACGCCCATACCAGGTCCGGTGAGCCGAGGTCGGGCCAGACGGCTTCGTCGAGGGCGGCCCGCACGGTGCGCACGCGCTCGTCGACGCCGCGGGCGCGCGCCTTGGTGCGCAGGCGCTGAAGGTGTTCGGCGGACGCGTCGACGGCGGTGACGTGCGCGTCGGGGAAGCGGTCGAGGAGGGCGAAGGTCCCCGCGCCCGTGCCGCAGCCCAGGTCCACGATGCGGCGTGGGCTGCTCCGCAGCGGCAGCCATGCGGTGATGGACGCGGTGTGTTCGGCGAGGACCTCGGCGTCCAGGTCGAGGATCTCCGCCAGGCCGTCGGATCCGTGGTCGTGGTGGTGATCGTGCGAAGGGCCATGGTGGGTGGCGTGCGTGTGTGGTCGGTTCATTCTCTTCACACTAAGACGGTCATGCGTCTCCGGCACAAAACCTTGCCGTACAGGCAAGACGTTGGCCGTTGTCGCTGCCCGAGGCGCAAGAGGCCGCCGCTGCGCAGGCCGTGACGTGGCCCCGCGCCATCATTCGGGAGCGCGCTGAGCGCTGTCGCCGCCGGCGTCGCGCTGGTGGCCGCGGCGGGCGTCGCGGTCGAAGATGCCCAGGATCTCGCAAGGGCCCGAGTCCGCTCCGATGGCGTGCGGCGTCATCGTGGGGAACTCGGCCGCCTGGTTCGTCTCGAGGCGGATGCGGCTGTGGCCGAGCATGAGGACCGCCGTGCCGGACAGGACGACGAGCCATTCGTGCCCCGGGTGAGCGCGCATGCGCGCCGGGTTCTCGTGAGGTGGCTCGGTCATGCGCTGCCGCACCACGCTCATCCCGGGGCTGGCCTTGATGGTCCAGCGCATCTGGTTGTGGACGCTGTCGATCGTCGGGCTGGTGACCACGTCGTCGGTGGCGGTCTCCACCAGCTGATCCAGCGTGGTGTCCAGCGCGCGGGCGAGGGTGACCAGCTGGTCCAGCGCGAGGCGGCGCCGGCCGTTCTCGATGCGGCTCAGCGACGACTGGCTGAGGTGCGCGCGGCCGGCCAGCTCCTCCAGGGACCAGCCCTGCGCCACCCTCAAGGCGCGGATGCGCTTGCGTACGAGGCTGTCCAGATCTCCATCTTCTTGCGTCATAGGCAACATCGTATGCCTGGAATGCAAGCCGGCCTTAGCGTCGTCTGCGGACGGTCCGCGACGCCCGAGGCCATGCCCGGGCGCCGACCTCTTCCTTCGCTCGGCGACCGGCACTGCTCCGGCGCCGACTCGGCACGCCCGTTTCGAGAGGAACCCATGAGCATGAACCAGACCGCGCAGGCCGCACCGGCCGGCGGCGGAGACGTCCCCGACGCGCGCCGGCTGCGCACGATCCTGATCGCCGTGTCCCTCGCCCTGATGGCGGTCATCGCCTCGGTGACCGGGCTCAACGTCGCGCAGACCCACATGGCCGTGGAATTCGGCGCTTCCCAGAGCACGATCCTGTGGATCATCAACGTCTACACCCTCGCCCTGGCCGCGCTGCTGCTGCCGCTCGGCGCCCTGGGCGACCGGCTGGGCCGCAAGCCCATGCTCGTCGCCGGCCTGGGCGTCTTCGGCATCGCCACCGTCGTCGCGGGCCTGGCCCCGACGGCGGAGGTGATGCTCGCCGCGCGCGTGGCCGGCGGCGCCGGCGCCGCGATGATCATGCCGATCACGCTCGCCGTCATCACCTCGACCTTCCCCGAAGAACGGCGCGGCAAGGCGATCGGGGTGTGGACCGGTGTCGCCGGAGGCGGCGGCGTCCTGGGCATGTTCCTGGCCGCGCTCCTCGTCGACGTCGCCGACTGGCGCTGGCTGTTCGCCCTGCCGGTGGTCCTGGTCCTCGCGGCGCTGGCCATGACGCTGACATCGGTTCCCAACTCCCGCGAAACCTCCGCTCACCGTTTCGACACGGCCGGGGCGGCGGCCTCCGCGGTCGCCGTGGTCGGGCTCATCTTCGTCCTGCAGGAAGGCCCCGAACGCGGCTGGACCGCCCCCGCGACGCTGATCGGTCTCGCCGTCGGCCTCATCGCCGCCATCGGCTTCGTGGCCTGGGAGCTGCACCGCCGCGACGCCTCGCTGCTGGACGTGCGGCTGTTCCGGAAGCGGGGCCTGGCCGGCGGCTCGATCACGCTGCTGGTGGTCTTCGGCGTCCAGGCGGGCATCGGCGTGGTCCTCTTCCCGTTCTTCCAGGCCGTGCTCGGCTGGTCGGGCCTGCAGTCCACGGTCGCGATGATGCCGATGGCCGTCATGATGATGACGGCCTCCGGCCTGGCCCCCGCGCTCGCCGGACGTATCGGCGCCCGCGCGACCATGGCGGTGGGCATCGGGGCGGCCGGCGCCGGCATGGCGCTCATGGCCCTGTTCGTCTCCGCCGGCGGCGGCTATCCGCCCCTCCTGCCCGGCCTGCTCGCCATGGGCCTCGGCATGGGCCTGTCGATGACCCCGTCCACGGAGGCCATCACCGCCTCCCTGCCGCGCGAGAAGCAGGGCGTCGCCTCCGCCCTCAACGACGTCACCCGCGAATTCGGCACCGCGCTCGGCGTCGCACTGCTCGGCGCCCTCGTGTCCGCCGGCTACCGCGACGCCATCGACGAGAGGCTGCACGGCGTCCCTCAGGGCGCCGCGGACACCGCCCGGCAAGGCGTCGCCAACGCCGTCGAGGCGGCGGGCAGCGCAGGTCCGCACGCACAGGACCTGATCCACGCGGCCCGGCAGTCCTTCGTCGACGGCTGGCAGCAGGCCATGTGGGCAGGCGCGGCCATCATGGGCGTCCTGTTCTTCTCCATCGCCCTTCGCGGTCCCGAGAGCACACCCGCCGCGGTCGCGGACGAGACGGAACCCGCCGAGGGCGGCGCCGCGCGATGACCGCACAGGAGCCGGGCGTCAGGTGATGGTGCGCCTCATGTCACGGTGAGCCCGCCAGGGCGCCGCACGCTGACGCGGTTCTGGTCGGGGGCCGAGGTAGCAGCACCGCAACCCGGTCCGCACGTGTGCGCGCAGCTCGGCACCGAGGGCCGGGTCGGCGGCGGCGACGCGGTCGAGGGCACGCCGGATCGCCTTCCCGACGGCGATCCGGGCTCGTTCCTCGTCGTCGGCGAACCGGCGCGTTCGGCCGCCCAGACCCGTGGCCGACGCCAGCTCCGCGATGAGCCAGTCCCGCTCGCGCAGGAGTTCTGCGGCGCGGTCCGGATCGCCGGCCAGGTCGGCACGGTCGGCCTGGTCCTGCAACTCGGCCAGCCGCTTCTTGTACTGGCGCTTCGCGGCCTCGTCCAGCAGCGGCTGGCCTGCCGGAACAGGGCTCGCCGCGCCCTGCCCGGCCGCGAGTTCGACCGCGGGTATTTCCTGGCCCGGGTTGGCCATCAGCACCGCCAGGTGCTCCAGGCCCACGCAGTGGTCGACGGTTGCGGTCCGCCCACCCAGCTCGATGTGCCAGCGCCTGCCGTCGCGCCGGCACACCACCGGCGCCGCTCGGCCGGGTGCGCCGGGTGCGCCAGCGGCGCCGTCCTGGAGGCGTACGGTGCCTCGTTCGGTGCCGGGCGGCAGCGGCATGTGCAGTTCCGCGGCCTCTTTCACCGCTGCGGCCAGCTCCGCGTCGGCTTCGGCCAGGTCCTGCGACCGGCCCGGGAGCGCGAGCGCCTGGGCGAGCCGGGCCCGCGACAGCGCGGTGGCGGGCCGGTGCCCGAGCGACAGGTTCTCCTGGAGGGCCGCGCGCAGGTGCCCGGCGGCGGCGTCCGCGTCGCCGGTGGTCAGCGCGGCCGTCCCCAGGCAGTGGTGCAGCGAGCCCAGGCAGGTGATCCCGTGCCCCGCGATCACCGGGAGGCGGGCGTGCGGCGCCATCAGGGCCGCCGCCTCGGCCGCGACCGCGGGGTCCCTGAGCAGCCAGGCCGTCTCGGTCACGCAGTACATCGTCAGCAGCCAGGTCGCCGCCTGCGGAAGGGCCGCCAGACCGCGGCCGCTCAGTCGGGCGAGCATGCTCGTGGCCAGGGGGCGGTCGCCTCCCGAGGCCGCGGCGAGCGCCAGGGACGCGTACGTGGAGTAGTCGGTCTCGCTGAGAGTGGGCGAGTCCACCAGGTCCGACAGCATGGGCCGGAGTTCGGCGATGCGGCCCTGGAACCAGCGGATCGTGCCGAGCTGCCCGCCGTACCACGCCCGGGCGTTGACGCCCGCGGCCGTGGCGCCGCGCTCGGCCCGCTCGTCGGCCAGGGCGCCGGCCGCCGCGAGCCGGCCCGCGCGGATGCCGAGCATCACCTCGATCACCTCCACCACGGCCCGGACGGCTCGATGGTCATGGATCGCGAGGTGCTCCCGCAGCTCGGCCAGGCTGCGGGCGGCGTGCGGGTGGGCGTCGAGGAAGAGGTCGACGGTGTGCAGCAGCAGACCCACCAGCAGGTCGCCGGGACGGCCCGTCCCGGACGCCTCGCCGATCAGCTCCTGGGCCAGCTCCAGCCGCAGCGGCCCGTGCCCGGGGCCCATGGCGCAGTAGTGCGCCAGCGTGAGAGCCTCCACTCGCGCCACGCCGTCCCCGGAAGCGCGGGCCTCGGCGACCCGCGCGAGCATCGGGCCGGGCTCTCCGGTGCGGTACGCCTGCTCGGCGGTCAGCCTGATGCGCAGGCGCAGCGCCAGCACGGACCGGGGGTCCAGGCGGCCCAGCGCCGCGCGTTGCCGGGTCCGGGTCGCCGCCGCGTCCGCCACGGTGCGCTGCTCCTGCGCCCAGAGCCCGCCCAGGCCGAGCGCCGCGCGGGCCAGCATCTCCGGGTCGCCGCCGCGTTCCGCTTGGCGGTAGGCCGCCGCGAAGCGGCCGCGGGCCGTCCACGGGTCGCCGTCCACCAGCAGCGCGTGTTCGGCCGCCAGCAAGGCCGCCGTCCCGGTTTCCGTACCGCCGTCGTCCAGGTCGCCGTCGCTTGCGACGACCGGACGCGGCCCTGGCGATGTCCTCACAGCCCTACCCCCGGTGCGAGACCGCTGACGTCTAGGGCACGGCGACGATCCCGCCCGGGTTCAGTCCGCGGCCCGGTCGGATGTGACCGGAACCGGAACGGGCCGGGGCGCGGCGCGCAGCGCGCGGACGTCGGGAATGCTGTACGCGGCGGCCGCGGCCAGCAGCGCGACGGCCGCGCAGCCGCCGAGGACGACCGGCGTGCCCAGCAGCTCGGCGGCGGGGCCCGCGCCGACCATCGCGACCGGCACCAGGACGGTGCCGATGAGGGCGATGAAGGACTGGACGCGGCTGATGTGCTCCTCGGGCAGCCACGCGCCCAGTGCCGACTGGTACACGACCAGTTCCAGCGTGCCCCCGGCGCCGCACACCACGGCGGCGGCGGCGACCAGCGGGAACGGCAGCCCCGCGGCCATGGCGCCCAGCAGCGCCGCCTCGGGCAGCATGACCAGGCAGCAGACCAGGCCGGGGCGTTGCGGGCGGACCAGCACCGCGGTGATCGACCCCACGGCGAGCCCCGCGCCCAGCGCGCTGCCGAAGAGCCCCCAGGTCACCGCCCCGTCATAGCGGTCGGCCGCCCACACCGGCCCGAGCACGGTGATCGAGGCCGCCCACAGGCCCGAGGACGTCGCCGAGAGCAGCGCGATGGCCGCGACCCAGCGCAGGCCGACGAGCACCCGCCAGCCCTCGGCGATCTCGGTGCGGAAGCGGGCGGCGGGGCGCGGCCGGACGGGCGGCACCGCCAGGCCGCCGAACAGCAGGCCCGACAGCAGGAACGAGGCCGCGTCCCACGCCAGCACCCAGCCGGGGCCGCTGAAGGCGATCACGACGCCGGCGATCGGCGGCCCGCCGATCGCGACCATGTTGTTCGAGATCTGCGCCAGGCCGTTGGCGTCGGGCAGCGCCTCCTTGTCCACCAGCTGCGGCAGCAGGCCCCGCGCGGCGGGGCCGAAGAACGCCGCGATGGCGCCTTGGAGCAGTTGCAAGGCCGCCAGCGACGGCACCGACGCCGACCCGGTCAGCACCAGGACTGCCACGGTGCCCTGGACGGCGGCGCTGGCGTACTGGCAGCAGGCCAGCACCGTCCGGCGCGGGTACCGGTCCGCGACGACGCCGCCGACCGGGGACATCGCCATGAACACGATCGGGCCGCCCACCAGGACGAGGCCGATGCCGGTGGCGCCGCCGCCGATGCCCAGCACGGCGTAGGCGGCGGCGATCGGCGCGACCGTCGACCCGGTCACCGAGACCCAGCGGGCCGCGAAGTAGCGCCTCCATGCCGGGTTCCCGCGTGCCAGGGCGAAGGCCCCGGCCAGTCGGCGGGGGAGGTGCGGGGTGGTCCTCACCGGCTGCTCCCTGGATCGGCGTTCACAGTGGTCACCTCTCTGCGCGGCGGACGTGGGAGGGCCCCGGTCCCATCGTCGCGCGATGGGACCGGGGCCGTCGGAGAACGGGCCGGTCAGGCCGACTGCAGCTCGGCGGCCGGGAGGCTGGTCCTGGTCGCGGTGCGCAGCGCGTGGTTGTCCTGCATCCCCTTGTCGCAGCTGGTCTCGGGGATGATGGCGCCGGAGCGGGCGGCCTCCAGGTAGGCGTCGACGTCGGTCTCCTCGAGGCCGAGGCCGAGCGCCGGGCCGGCCAGCCGCAGGCTGGTGGCGGCGCGTTCGGTGGGCTGTGCCATGGTGCGTTTCCTTTCTGGACGTTCGGTCCGGCGGTGTTACCGGGCCGAAGCAGCGATCGCGACGATGAGCCGCTGGCCGTTCTCCACGGGAACGACCGAGGTGGTGAGCCATCCGGGGGCGACGACCATGACGCCGCGCGCGGGGCGGGCCAGGATCGCCCGGCCCCAGGGCAGGCCGGGCACGGCCGTCTGGTCGCTGGCGGGCCGGGGGTCGGCCAGCGCCAGGCATCCCGACTCGTGGGCGGCGGGCGCCGGGGTCGCGGCGAGGTAGCACCAGCCCGCCCACTCGGCGGGCCGGGCCTCCGCGGGGACGCCGTGGCCGGCCTCCCAGACCTGCACGGTGACGTCCACCGCGCCGGCGGCGCCCGCGCGGCCGGCCGCCGCGTCCATCGCCTCGGCGAACAGCCGGGCGAGGCCGCGCGGGTCGTCCAGGACCTCGTCCGCCGCGAC